>DATHGO010000185.1:0-5558 GCA_035317585.1 Gemmatimonadaceae bacterium
CCCTCCTTGTCTTCGTATTGATCCTTGAGGCTGGCGACGACATTCGGATCAGCGAGCGTCGTCACGTCGCCAAGCGCGCGTCCTTCGGCGATGTCGCGCAGCAGTCGCCGCATGATTTTTCCCGAGCGTGTTTTTGGGAGATCGGCGGAGAACAAAATGTCGTCCGGACGCGCGAGCGCGCCGATCTTTTTCGCGACGAATTCCTTCAGCTCGTCGCGCAGCGCCGGACTCTGTTTGCTCTTGTCGCGAAGTGTGACGAACGCGGCGATTGCCTGACCCTTGAGCTCGTGCGACTTGCCGACGACCGCTGCTTCGGCAACCGCCGGGTGCTCGACGAGAGCCGACTCCACCTCCATGGTGCCGATGCGATGCCCCGCGACATTCAGCACATCGTCCACTCTGCCGAGGATCCAGAAATATCCATCGCTGTCGCGCTTCGCGCCGTCGCCCGGGAAATACAGATCGGGACGCCCCGGCCACTTCGTGAAGTAGGTCTCGACGTAGCGGGCATCGTCGCCCCAGATGGTGCGCAGCATGGACGGAAAAGGCTTGGTGAGCGCGAGCAATCCTCCACCGACATCGATGCGCTTACCGAGGGAATCGAGAAGATCCGCGGAGAACAAAATATCGTCCGGACGCGCGAGTGCGCCGATCTTTTTCGCGACGAATTCCTTCAGCTCGTCGCGCAGCGCCGGACTCTGTTTGCTCTTGTCCCGAAGTGTGACGAACGCGGCGATTGCCTGACCCTTGAGCTCGTGCGACTTGCCGACGACCGCTGCTTCGGCAACCGCCGGGTGCTCGACGAGAGCCGACTCCACCTCCATCGTGCCGATGCGATGCCCCGCGACATTCAGCACATCGTCCACTCTGCCGAGGATCCAGAAATATCCATCGCTGTCGCGCTTCGCGCCGTCGCCCGGGAAATACAGATCGGGACGACCCGGCCACTTCGTGAAGTAGGTCTCGACGTAGCGGTTGTCGTCACCCCAAATGGTGCGCAACATGGACGGAAAAGGCTTGGTGAGCGCGAGCAATCCTCCACCGACATCGATGCGCTTACCGAGGGAATCGAGAAGATCCGCGGTGTAACCTGGCAGCGCTTTCGTCGCGCTTCCCGGCTTCGTGGGTGTGATTCCCGGTAGCGGTGAGATCACGATCGCTCCCGTCTCAGTCTGCCACCACGTATCCACGATCGGACAGCGATTGCCGCCGATGTGCTCGCGGTACCACATCCAGGCTTCCGGATTGATCGGCTCGCCGACAGAGCCGAGGAGTCGAAGGCGCGAGAGATCGTGCCTGGCGGGATATTCGTCGCCCCACTTCATGAACGCGCGAATCGCGGTCGGCGCCGTGTAGAGGATCGTGACGCCGTGCCGCTCACAGATGTCCCAGAACCGATCTTTCTCGGGCCAGTCGGGCGCGCCTTCATACATCACGCACGTCGCGCCGTTGGCGAGCGGGCCGTAGACGAGATACGAGTGCCCGGTCACCCAGCCGATGTCGGCCGTACACCAGAATACATCCTCGTCCTTGAGATCAAAGACCATTCTGGTCGTGGCTGACACTCCGGTGAGATAGCCGCCCGTCGTATGAACGATGCCCTTCGGCTTGCCCGTGGTCCCCGATGTGTAGAGGATGAACAGGACATCTTCCGCATCCATCGTCTCCGGCTCACAGCTGGATGACGCGTCCTGCATCAGTCGGTGCCACCAGTGATCCCGACCCTCCCGCATTTCCGCGAATGCTTCGTCTCCCGCTCCGCCGGGCCGTCGCTGCACCACCACCACGTGCTCGATCGACGGAGTCGTCTCCAACGCCTTGTCGGAGTTGCGCTTCAAGGGAATTACCTGGCCGCGGCGATAGCCGGCATCGGCCGTGATGAGCACCTTCACCTTGGAATCGTTGATCCGGTCGCTCAGCGATTCGGGCGAGAACCCGCCGAATACGACCGAGTGGATCGCGCCAATGCGCGCGCAAGCGAGCATCGAGATCGCGGCCTCTGGTATGAGGGGAAGGTAGATCGCCACGCGGTCCCCCTTTCGGACCCCCAGCTTCTTGAGGACGTTGGCGAACTTGGAGACCTCGCGGTAAAGATCCCAGTACGTGAGAGTCCGCCTGTCACCCGGCTCTCCTTCCCAGATGAGCGCCGCTTTGTTTCTCCGTGCTCCCCGCACATGGCGGTCGATGCAGTTGGCGGAGATGTTGAGCTGTCCTCCGGTAAACCATTTCGCGTGCGGAGGCTTCCAGTCGAGAACCGTCTTCCACGGCTTGATCCATTCCAACTCGCGCGCCTGGTCAGCCCAGAATTTCTCGGGGTCCTGCTCCGCTTTGGCGTAGATGTCGGGCGACGCGACGTTGGCCGTGCGCCTGAACTCCGTCGGAGGGTCGAACTTCCGGGTTTCCGTTAACAGAACGTCGATGTCAGTCATTGGCGCGAAGTTGTTGGTCGTCGCCGTATTGGCGGAGTCGCAAGGATACAGCCTTTTGCGTCGCTCTCGCCAGAGTGGCAAGTTCTAGGCGAATGTCCTCTACAATCTCTACCGGTGGATCGCCCTCCCCAATCGTCGAGGTGGCGGAGCTTGCGCGCGAATTCGGATCCACGCGTGCGGTGGCCGGAGTCACGTTTTCGCTTGCCGCCGGCGAATGCCTGGCACTCTTCGGACCGAACGGGGCGGGGAAAACGACTCTTCTCCGCGTGCTCGCGGGTTTGCTGAAGCCGACCTCCGGCAGCGCGCGCGTGGCGGGCGTCCAGCTCCCGGGTGGAGCGCTGGCCCGATCGCGGGTCGGACTCATCTCTCACCACACCATGCTTTACGAAGCGCTCTCGCCGCGGGAGAATGTCACATTTTCTGCTCGCCTCTACGGGATCCGCGATGCGCGCAGGCGTGTCGAAGACTCGCTGCGACGGATGTCGATGCTGGAGCGCGCGGATGCGCCGATCCGCTCTCTCAGCCGCGGCATGCAGCAGCGGGTTTCGATCGCCCGGGCAATGGTGCATTCCCCCCAGCTCGTGCTAGCCGATGAGCCGTACAGCGGCCTCGACGAAAGCGGCTCGCGGGCGCTCACCGCGCTCCTCCAGGAGCTGCGCTCGACCGGTACCGCGATAATCATCGTGACGCACAATCTCGCCGAAGGACTCTCGCTCGCCACGCACGCAGCCGTGATGCGGCGCGGGCAGTTCGTGCGATATGATGCGGCGCGCAGCATCGATGCCGGCTCCTATGCAACCACTTACCGCGACGCGCTGGCGGCGAGTGACTGACATTCTCTTCGCAGCGTGGCTCATCGCCCGCAAGGATCTCTCGATCGAGTTCCGAACGCGCTCGGCGTTCTTCTCCGCCGTCGTTTTTGCGCTCCTCGGACTAGTGATTTTTTACTATGCGTGGGATCCGACGGCTGTCACCGCCACGGACCTCGCACCCGGGGTGTTGTGGGTCATCTTCACTTTTTCGGGACTGCTTGGGCTGCATCGCTCGTTCGGCGTCGAGATGGCGGATCACGCCATCGACGGACTACTGGCGTCTCCGGTGAGCAGGGAAGCGATCTTCCTCGGGAAAGCGATTGCGAACCTCATTTTCGTCGGCGCCGTTCAGGCGATTGCGATCCCGGCGCTGGCGCTCTTCTACAATCTCCCGATCGGCAGCGTTGCCGGTCCACTCATCGCGATCGCGATTCTTGCCGCCATCGGCTTGGTTGCCGTTGGAACACTGTTCAGCGCGATGGCCGTCAATACCCGCCTGGCGGAGCTGCTGCTTCCGATGCTGGCGCTGCCGTTCTTCGTACCGATCGTGATCGCCGCGGCGCAGGCGACGGCAAAACTGTTGAGCGGGCGGCCGGTCGTCGAGATCGGAGCGTGGCTCAAGCTGCTCCTCGCGTTTGACATTGTCTTTGTTGCGGCGTGCACCCTGGCTTACCCGTTCACCGTAGAGGATTGAAAAACAACTGAATAGGCGAGAGGTCCCAGTAGGTAAGATGCCAGCGATTCAGTTCACACGCCCGGACTTGCCTCTGGGGCATTCGTGGCACAGGCAGTTGCTCACACGCCGCCGGGATAAGTCGGGGCGTAGTGAACTATCAACCTCGCAACTTACCTAACTGGGACCTCTCGCCTATTCAGTTGCATTCATCAGCGTGGCGCTACAGCGCCGCTTAAATTCATCTTGAATGCTCCCGACATCGACATGAGGATCTCCTGGCTTCCCACCGTCGCCGGCGCGGCGGTGCTTGGCACAGTCATCAGGGCGGCGTTCTTCACCCCGCTCGAGGCGAAGCAGGGCGCGGCACAAAAGATCTTTTACATTCACGTTCCATCCGCGTGGGTCGCGTTTTTCGCGTTCTTTCTCGTCGCTGTCGCCAGCGGCGTCTACTTGTGGATCCGTGACCCGCGCCTCGACCGCTTCGCCGAGAGCTCGGCGGAAGTCGGAGTAGTCTTTACCACCGTAGTGCTGATCACCGGTCCGCTCTGGGCGAAACCGATCTGGGGGACGTACTGGGCGTGGTGGGATGTGCGCCTCGTCTCGACGCTCTTTCTCTGGTTCATCTACGTTTCGTACATCGTTCTCCGTGGTGCGGTCGAGTCGCCCGAACTTCGTGCCCGGTATTCGGCGGTACTGGGTATCCTCGGAGCGCTCCTCATCCCATTTATCCACCTGAGCGTTTACCTCTTCGCCACCATGCACCCAATGCCGATCGTGGGAAAGCCGAGCGCGCCGTCGCTTCCAGTTGAAATGCTGGTGACTCTTATGCTCTCGCTGGTGTCGTTCACGCTTCTCTATTTCGCATTCGTCCGCTCGCGCTACAGCTATGCTACCGAGCGTGACGCGGCTGCTGCGAAAAGGGAGCACGATGCCTGAAACGTCCGCGTACTATCATCTCGCCTACACGTTCGCGCTCGGTATCTACGCGGCCTATGGGCTGAGCCTTTACCTGCGTCGCAAGCGCCTGCGAGCGAAATAATGGCGGTCAATTTGTTCGCATCTCCCTCGGTTCCGACGGAGGTCTCCGATCCAATCAACGCGAGAATTCTCGCGATATCGGAGGATCGCATCGCGGGCTTCGTCGATGAGCCGTTCGCCGCGATCGCTACCACGGCGGAAGTAACGGAGGACGTCGTGATCGAGCGACTGCGCGCGATGCTTTCCGCGAGCGTGATCAGGCGCATCAGGCAGACCTTGATGGCGACGAACCTCGCACCGGGCGCGCTCGTCGCGTGGCGCGTTGCGCCTGACAGGCTCGACTCTGCCTTCAACTACATGGTAAAGGAAGACCCATTTTCGGGTCACGTCGTAATTCGATCGACCGACTCCGAGACTCCTGGCTCCGTCTACAGGTTGTGGACGACGCTCAAGGTGCCCCAGGGATTCTCGATGCAGCGTCACTGCGAGTTTCTGGCTGGGAAGGTCGGCGCGGATGCTTTCCGCATCATGCCGGCGAAGCGCCTCTTCGCGCTGGGCGTCGGGCACGTGCGTCGTCGCGGCATGGAGCCGGGCTCGCGAAGCGAGGAGCCGGGACGCGTACTCGACACCAACATCGTCGAGCTCTCGCCTCTCGAGTGGCGG
>DATHGO010000186.1:0-2427 GCA_035317585.1 Gemmatimonadaceae bacterium
AAGCTCGAGACGTTGCGAGCGAAGTTCGAGATCTCGTACGCGCCGGGCGTCCAGGAGGGCAGCGAAAGAATGACCGCCGCATTTCCTCCGACTGTGAAAGTCATCACGGACGACACCACCCGACGCTCGGCGTTTGCCCGGGTGAATGTCACCTCATAGCGGATGTCCGTGATTGGTGCGGAAGTCGCAATCGTCTGCGCAAAGGCAGCGTGCGACCCGGCCGAAACTGCCACGAGCAGAAGGATTTTTGATTTCATCGTAACCGGGATGGGGACTCCACGCCGACTCCCGACTTGCAAGAGTCGTTCGCGCGCGCTGCGGGCGCCGCAGGGCCGGTGCTATATTCGAACGTTTCTCATCAACCTTCACAGAACCTGATGATCTCTTCCGAGTCTCTTTCTTTCCTGAAGAAGCTCCTCGATACTCCAGGTCCATCCGGATTCGAGGCCGCCCCGGCAAAAGTCTGGCGCGACCACGCCGGTCAGTTCGCGAAAGTCTCGGGCGATGTCGCTGGCAACAGCCTGGCCGAGGTGAACGGTGGCGGCAAGCCAACGGTGATGCTGGCCGGACACATCGACGAGATCGGTGTCATCATCAACTACGTCGACGACCAGGGCTTCGCGTACATCCAGCCGATCGGCGGCTGGGATCCGCAGGTATTGATCGGCCAACGGCTTCGGTTCGCCGGCCGCAAGGGAGATGTGTTCGGCGTGGTGGGAAAGAAGCCGATCCATCTCATCAAGCAGGAAGAGCGCGAAAAGGCCGCCAAGTTTCTCGACATCTGGGTCGACCTGGGCTTCAAGACAAAGAAGGAAGCGGAAGAGAAGATTTCCGTCGGAGACGCCGGCGTCATCGACTCGCGCACCATGGAGTTCCCGAACGGCCGCATCGTCTCCCGCTCGATCGATGATCGGATCGGCGCTTTCGTGATCCTCGAGGCCTTGCGCAGATACGCCGACAAGCCCGGTGCGGCGAAAGTCGTAGCTGTCGCAACGACTCAGGAGGAAATCGGCTACCGCGGCGGAGGAGCCGGCATTTGCGCATCGTGCATCGGGCCGCAAATGGCGATCGTGGTCGACGTGACGTTCGCGATCGATCATCCGGGTGTCGAGAAGAAGGAGTACGGTGACGCGGCCATCGACGGTGGCCCGGTGCTGACACGCGGCTCGATCATTTCCCCGGTTGTATTCAATCTTCTGCGCAAGGCAGCCGAAGACCGGAAGATTCCTTTCGCGCTGCACGCCGCGGGCCGCGAAACGAGCACCGATGCAGACGCGATTCACATCGCGCGCGAAGGCGTCGCCACTGCGCTGGTCTCGGTCCCCAATCGCTACATGCACTCGCCCAACGAGCTGGTCAGCATCCAGGACCTCGACCACGCGGCGGAGCTGATCGCCGAGACCTGCCGCTCCGTCACGAGCAAGACGGACTTCACCGCGCGTTGATTCGAAGGGTCCGCCCGCCGACCTGATCCCGCCAGAGCGCTGCCGATGCCAAAGCCGATACCTGCTCCGCGGGAGGAAGGATACACGACCAACACCGCGGTTCCGCTCTATTGGGCGAAGTACGGACGGACCGGCGGCCCGTCGGAGGCTGGTCCTGCCAAGCTGCTCGTACTCCATGGTGGGCCGGGTGCAGACCATCGTTACATGCTGCCGCAGATGCTGCACCTGGGAGAGCGGTACGACCTTCTCTTTTACGACCAGCGTGGGGGAGGACTGTCGAAGTCGGACGCGCGTATCCCGATCACCTGGCAGATGCACGTCGAAGATCTGGCTTCCGTGGTGGCGGAGTTCTCGCTCGAGCCGCTCTCCATCGTCGGGTATTCGTGGGGCGCGATGCTGGCCCTTCTTTACGCGATCGAACAGAGGAGAAACCCCCATTACGTTGCTCCTGATCGCCTCGCGCTCATCAATCCGGCGCCTTTGACGCGTGAATACAGGCGGCAGTTCGAAGAAGAGTTCAATCGCCGCCAGCAGAGTCCGGAAATCCAGAAGATGCGCGACGAGCTCGCCGCATCGGGGCTCAGAGAGAAAGATCCGGCCGCCTACCGGCAGCGTGCCTTCGAGCTTGGTGTCGCGGGTTATTTTTCGGATCCACGCAAAGCCAGGGATCTCACCCCCTTCAGAGTGGTCGCTCGGGTACAGCAATCCGTATGGGAGAGCCTAGGCGATTTCGACCTCATCCGGGACCTGAATGGGATGAAAACCCCCTCGATAATCATTCATGGACGTGACGATCCGATTCCATTAGCGTCTTCCGTAGACGCGGCACGTGCTCTCGGAGCCAATCTCGTGGTTCTGGACGAGTGCGGGCATGTGCCGTACGTTGAACAGCCAGAAGGACTCTTTGCGGCACTCGACCCATTCCTGAATGAAGCCAATCCGCCCGAACGAAGCTGAAACACGGCTATGACATCAGACTCCG
>DATHGO010000187.1:0-3932 GCA_035317585.1 Gemmatimonadaceae bacterium
CCCCGAAGTAAACGCGCATTGGCTCGGCGACAAGATTCGTCACTTCAACAGGATTCACGTCGCGATGGCGGTCGCTGTCGAGGACGGACTCATCACGCCGGTCCTGTTCGACGCCGATCGAATGACGCTGTGGGAGATCTCTGAGAAAGCCCGCGAGCTCGCGAAGAAGGCCCGCGAGCGCCGGCTCATGCCTGAGGAATACACCGGCGCCACGTTCACCGTGTCGAACCTCGGCATGTTCGGCATCGATCAGTTCACGGCGATCATCAACCCGCCCGAAGCGGGAATTCTCGCCATTGGCGCTGTCGAAGAGAAACCGGTCGTCATCGATGGCCAGTTGGAGGTTCGGCAGCGGATGCGTGTAACGATGAGCTGCGACCACCGCGTAGTCGACGGCGCGACTGGAGCCAAGTTCCTTCAGACGGTCAAGCGGTACATCGAAAACCCGCTCAGCTTGATTATTTGAGGACTCACGTCGACAGCTGCGGACCAAATCTGAGGACTGCGGGCCAACTGCTACTACGGACCGCAGACTAGCTGCGGATTGGGGGACTAACTGCGAATCGAGGGCCTACTGCGAAGCGAGGACCAACGACAATCCGCACTGGTCTCACCAATAGTCCGCAGTTCGTAGTTAGTGTCCCAATCCGCAGTTAGTCTGCGACTCGCAATTTCAGTTGGCCCTCAGTCCTCAGATGTTAGTCCGCAGTCCTCAGCGGTTAGTCCGCAGTCGAAAGTCCGTCGACTAGATTTACTTGAACTTTACAAGGACCTAAGAAAAGAAATGGCCTCTTACGACGTGATCTTCATTGGCGGTGGGCCTGCGGGATACGTGGGCGCCATTCGAGCTGCACAGCTTGGAATGTCCGTAGCAGTAGTTGAGCGCGAGGGACTCGGCGGCACCTGCGTTCTCTGGGGCTGCATCCCCGCCAAAGCGCTGCTCGAATCGGCATCGCTCGCGACCAAGGTCTCCAAGGCCAAAGAGTTCGGTATTACCGTCGGCGATGTCACCCTCGATTACGGCGTCGCGATGAAGCGCTCCCGTGCCGTCAGCACCCAGAACTCCAAGGGCGTCGAGTTCCTGTTCAAGAAGAACAAGATCACGTGGATCAAGGGAACCGGAAAAATTGTCGGCAAAAATTCCGTCTCGGTTAAGGCTGAGGGCAAAGAAGAGAAGCACGAGGCGAAGAAAGCGGTCGTGATCTCGACCGGATCGAGGGTCAAAGGCCTCCCGCAAATCGGACTCGAGCTGAACAAAACCACCGTCATTTCCTCCGATGAAGCCCTGATCCTCGAGACAGCTCCCAAAACGATGGCGATCATCGGCGCCGGCGCCGTCGGCTGTGAATTCGCGGACGTCTTCACCGCTTTCGGCACCCAGGTCACCCTGATTGAAGCATTGCCGGGAATCCTCCCGCTCGAGGACGGCGACGTGAGCGCCGAGCTCGCGAAAAGCTTCAAGAAACGCAAGATCGACGTGATCCCCGCCGCGAAAATCGGCGACGTGAAGGTCGGCAAGACTTCCGTGACCATGAGCATCGAGGTCGGCGGCAAGAAGCAGACGCTCGAAGTCGAGAAGGTTCTCGTGGCCGCTGGACGCGCTCCGGTTATCGACGACATCGGCCTCAAGGAGATGGGCGTCCAGCTGACGGACCGCGGCTTCATCAAGATCAACGAGCGCATGGAGACAGCAGCCAAAGGCATCTACGCAATCGGCGACGTCGCCGGGCCGCCGATGCTTGCCCACAAGGGCATGCGCGAAGGCGTCGTCTTCGCCGAATTCCTTGCCGGTGAGAAGAACGTCCACACGGTGAACTACGGCAACATTCCGAACGCGACCTACTGCCACCCCGAAGTAGCATCAATCGGCATGACAGAGGCGCAGGTGAAGGAGAAGAAGATCGACTACAAGGTCGGAAAATTCCCCTTTTCCGCGAACGGACGAGCCCGCACTTCAGGCGAGACCGAGGGATTCGTCAAGATCATTCGTGACTCCAAGTATGGCGAGATCCTGGGGGCCCACATCATCGGCGCGCACGCCACGGAATTGATCCACGAGCTGGCAGTCGCCCGCGAGAATGAGTTCACAGTCGAGGAAGTCGATCTGGCGATCCATGCCCACCCCACCCTTTCCGAAGCTATCGCTCAGGCTACTCTCGACTCGCTCGGCAGGGTTCTGGACACGTGATTTAGGTGATGCACTATGGCTGAGCGCGAGTTATGGACAGTCCCGTTAGGTCAATTGGATTATGCAGAAGCGCTCGAGCTCCAGCGTAGCCTCGCCCGCGACAGAATCTCAGGAGCAATCCCCCAGGACATCCTCCTTCTTGTGGAGCACCCACCGGTAGTCACGCTCGGCCGCGCCACGAAGGAGAAGCATCTCGTTGCTTCGCCGGAATTCCTACGGAGCAAGGGCGTAGACGTCTTCGAGGTCGAGCGCGGCGGAGACGTCACGTTTCACGGACCCGGACAGCTCGTGGGGTACCCGATCATCGATCTCAAGCGCCACCGGCAGGACCTGCACTGGTACCTGCGGAAGATCGAGGAAGCCCTGATCAACACTCTCGCCGACTACGGCGTTCCGGGCGAGCGGAACACCGCCTACACCGGGGTGTGGACGCGCGGGAAAAAGATCGCCTCGATCGGTGTGCACGCCCGGGACTGGGTCACGTGGCACGGCTTCGCCCTCAACGTCACGACTGATCTCTCCTACTTCGAGCTCATGGTTCCCTGCGGAATCGACGGCGTCGTCATGACATCGATCGCCCGAGAGCTGGGGCTGGAAGGTATCTCGATGCAGGACGTGCGGGATCGCGTGACCGCCAAGTTCGCTGAGGCGTTCGATCTGACGGCGGTGATTACCTCACGCTCGACGCTGCTCGAAATCGTCGCGTGACCGAGACGCTCAAGGTCTATCCTCCTCGACCGCGCGCCGAGTCGAAGGGCACGTTACGCGACTTTGCATCGGAGCTGAATCCTCAACAGGCCGCCGCCGCAACACACGGGGATGGCCCGCTTCTCATCATCGCGGGAGCCGGTACCGGCAAAACGCGCACTCTCGTATATCGTGTGGCGCATCTGATCGAGCGCGGAGTTCCGGCCGAACGGATACTGCTGCTGACGTTCACGCGCAGGGCGGCACAGGAAATGTTGTCGCGCGCAGAGAGACTCGTGGGCAGCAACAGCAAGCGGGTCGTCGGTGGAACGTTCCACGCAACAGCGCATCGCCTGCTCCGTCGCTACGGACAAGCGGCCGGATTGGCGAAAGACTTCACCATCATGGATCAGGGCGACTCCGCCGATCTCATGCAGCTCTCGCGTGCCCAGCTGGGATACGCCGCCAAATCCAAGCGCTTCCCGAAGAAGGAGACGCTCCAGTACGTCTACTCGAGGCACATCAACACCGGCATTTCAATCGATGACGTTGTTCGCGACGACTACCCCCAGTTCGTCGATTACCTCGAGGATCTCGGGAAGATTTACGCCGACTACACGCGTCGGAAGCAGGAGCGCAATCTCGTCGACTACGACGATCTTCTGCTCTTCTGGGCTCTGCTGCTCGAGGCGTCTCCGGAGCTCGGGAAGAAGATCTCCGGGCTGTACGACCACATCCTCGTGGATGAATACCAGGACACGAACGTCCTCCAGGCGCGGATCCTTCGCGGGATGTGCATGGCTCACAGCAACCTCACGGTCGTGGGAGACGACGCGCAGAGCATCTACTCGTTCCGGGGCGCGCATTTCAGGAACATCCTCGACTTCCCGAAGCAGTTCGCCGGCGCGACGATCGTCGCTCTGGAACAGAACTATCGCTCCACACAGCCGATCCTGAGCGTCACCAACACGCTCATCTCGCGCGCGGCGGAGCGATTCACCAAGAATCTATGGACCGAGCGGACGGGAGGCGAAGCGCCGTGGCTCGTCGCCGCGCG
>DATHGO010000188.1:0-2874 GCA_035317585.1 Gemmatimonadaceae bacterium
CAAGGTCAGACTCTGCCGGTCGATCTCACGCGCACGCTGAAGGACCAGAACGGCGTGTGGCTCGTGACCGAGGATTCCTCGATGCCGATGGGGACCGCCAGCGATTCATCGTACTTCGATAAGAGCACGCTCCGGCTGACGAAGCGTGTCGTCCATCAAGGTCCAGTCATCATCGACGTCCAGTTCGCGAACAACAAGGCGACGGGCAAGATGACGATGAACGGACAGGAGCGGCCGATCAGCGCCGACCTGGGCGGCGTTCTTTTCGCCGACGGCGCGGGCGCTTCGGATGTCATCGGCTCGCTGCCACTCGCCGAGGGCTACACGACGACGTTCCGGAACTTCGACCTGATGTCGCAACAGGCAAAGTCGAAGGAGCTCAAGGTCGTGGGCAGCGAGAAGGTCACGGTTCCCGCGGGGACGTTCGATACGTGGAAGGTCGAGGTTACGACGGTCGACGGCACGGGTGAGAACACCACGCTGTACGTGGACAAGGCCACCCATCACGCGGTCAAGATCGTCACCATCCTCCCGCAGATGAACGGGGCCGTCATGACGGCGGAGATGGTGAAGTAGTCGGGTCTGGAACTGTCCGACTCATTCAGTTGTCTAAATGACTATGACTCTTTCCCGAAAAGCCCCGTGCGTGGCCGCGGCTGTGCTCGTCGCAGCCTGCAGCCCTTCCGTCACGACAAGTACCCCGCCAGTGAAGACTGATTTCCTAATGGCCAACATCGATCCAACGGTGAATCCCGGCCAGGACTTCTTCACGTACGCCAACGGCGGCTGGTTGAAGCGCAATCCCATTCCCAACACCGAATCGGCGTGGGGAATTGGAAACGTCGTGCGCGAGCAACTGTATCTCAATCTCCGCAGCATCAACGAGCAGTCAGCCGCTGTGTCCGCGCCACCCGGTAGCGACCAGCAGAAGATCGGAGACTTCTGGGCGACGGCGATGGACACTGCCAAGGCGGAGCGGCTCGGGATTCACCCGCTCGACGGGGAGCTGGCCCGCATCGCCGCGATCCGGAACGCCAATGACGCGCTCGATGTCGCGTTTGCGCAGAACCCGCTTCAGATCGGATCGTTCTTCAACTTCGGCGTCTATCAGGACGAGAAGAAGAGCGACCTGATGTCGGTGCATCTGAGCCAGGGCGGGCTCGGACTTCCCGATCGCGATTTCTACGTCAACCCCGACACCGGAGTCGCGCATATTCGCGACGAGTACGTCGCGCATATCGCTCGCACTCTCGTCATGCTCGGCCGGGATGACGCCGGCGCGAAAACGGCGGCCGCGAATGTCATGGCATTCGAGACGGCTCTCGCCAAAGCATCGCGCAAGCTCGAGGACCTCCGCGATCCCGTCGCGAACTACAACAAGATGACACCGGCCCAGCTGACGTCGAAGTACACGCCGTCGATCGGGTGGTCCGACCGGCTCGCCGTATTTGGCGTGCGTACGGATTCCGTCGTCGTGGGACAGCCGGAATTCTTCACGGCGCTTCAGACGCTGGTTCAATCGACGCCGGTGCCTGTTCTTCAGGATTACCTGCGCTATCAGCTCGTGACCTCGTACGCGCCGTATCTGAGCAATGCAGTGTACGCCGAGCGGTTCAGCTTTTACAACCGTGTGCTCAACGGTCAAAAGGAGCCCCGACTGCGCTGGAAGCGGGTCCTCGACGCCGAAGGCGATGCAATGGGGATGGTCCTCGGAAGGATTTTCGTGAAGGAGTATTTCCCGCCCGTCGCCAAGAAACGATACGCCGACATGGTCGAGGCAATTCGTACGTCGTATCGCGACCGCATCAATCAGCTCGACTGGATGAGCGACTCCACCAAGGCGCGCGCGCTTCAAAAGCTTGCCGCGGTCTATCCCAAGGTCGGCTATCCCGACAAATGGAAGGACTACTCCGCCCTGGTCGTCGGCCGCAACTCTTATGCGGAGAACATGATGAACGCGGCCCGCTGGGGCTTCAACGACATGATCTCCAAGTTCGGCAAGCCCGTCGACCGAACCGAATGGGGGATGACTCCGCAGACGTACAACGCCTACTACAATCCTTCCAACAACGAAATCGTGCTGCCGGCCGCGATCTTCACGGTTCCGGGTGTGCCTGACTCGCTCGTCGATGACGCGGTCGCATACGGTTATGCGGCGGCGGGAACCATCGGCCACGAGATCACGCACGGCTTCGATGACGAAGGCCGTCAGTTCGACGCGGCGGGTAATCTCACCGATTGGTGGACCAGTGCCGACGCGACCAAGTTCCAGCAGCGTGCTGACGTAATGGCTCGGCAGTTCGACGCCTACGAACCGATGCCCGGTCTCCACATCAACGGCAAGGCGAGCCTCGGCGAAAACATCGCGGACTACGGCGGAGTTCTACTCGGCCTCGATGCCTTCAAGAAGACGGCGCAATACAAGGAAGGGAAGCCGATCGGCGGGCTCACTCCAGTCCAGCGCTACTTCCTCGGCTACGCTCTCGGCTGGATGACCCAACAGCGTGATGAATCCCTGCGGCGCGGACTTCTGAGCGACGTGCACGCGCCGGCGAAATGGCGGGTGCTTGGTCCGCTCGCCAACATCCCGGAATTCTATGCAGCATTTGGGGTTACGCCGGGTCAACCGATGTACCGCCCCGATTCTCTTAGAGTGCGAATCTGGTAGCGTTGTTGCGCGGCGCCCGCGAACTGTTTAGGATTGGGTCAATGACAATGTCGACTTCCTTCCGCCACACGCATAAGCACCACGGCCTCACGGGCCGCGGGGCGCTCTTGCGTGTGCACGTCAGATTATAGTCGACTAGTCAGACTCCACTCGCAGAGCTTCCGCAGCCCGTCCCATTCCTGGACGGGCTTTTTGTTTTCTACCAC
>DATHGO010000189.1:0-3424 GCA_035317585.1 Gemmatimonadaceae bacterium
GGTCGATTCACCGACGAGGAGGTTGTAGTTCTTGCGCATGAACTGGACGATCGCCATGTCGAGCTCATCGCCACCGGTGCGAATCGAGGTGTCGCTCACGATTCCTGACAGCGCGATGACGGCGATCTCGGTAGTGCCGCCCCCGATGTCGATCACCATGTTGCCCGTCGGAGTCTCAACGGGCAGGCCGACGCCAATCGCTGCAGCCATCGGCTCCGCGACCATGAAGACTTCCTTCGCGCCGGCGCCGAGCGCCGAGTCGCGCACGGCGCGCTTCTCCACCTCGGTGATGCCGGAGGGAACGCACACGATCACGCGCGGCTTCACCTTGAAGACGTGGTTCTCGATGATCAGCGCGAGGAAATAGCGCAGCATTTTCTCGGTGACATCGAAGTCGGCGATCACGCCGTCCTTCATCGGTCGCACCGCGATCACTCCCTCGGGAGTGCGGCCAAGCATGCGCTTGGCCTCGAGGCCGACGCCCTTGATTTTTTTGGTCTCTCGATCGAGTGCGACGACGGACGGCTCATTGAGCACGATGCCCTCGCCCTTCACATAGATCAGCGTATTCGCGGTGCCGAGGTCGACGGCGATCGCATTCGCCGGGAAAAGAGCACCCGGTTTAAAGAATGGCCAGCGCATTAGTTCAAATATGAATCGGGTGGAGTAAACGGCAAGCCAAATGCTTCAGCGACAGCGGGATATGTCACCTTTCCGTCTACGATGTTGAGTCCTTTTTTCAGAGCTGGATTTTCCTTGAGAGCCTGCTTCCATCCCTTGGTGGCTATCTGCTTCGCATACGGCAACGTCGCGTTCGTAAGTGCGAGCGTCGAAGTACGCGGTACACCACCAGGCATGTTTGCAACTCCATAGTGAATGATTCCATCCACGACGTAGGTCGGGTTCTCGTGCGTTGTAGCATGGATTGTCTCGACACAGCCACCTTGATCGATGGCGACGTCGACGATAACCGCTCCCGGCTGCATCGTCTTCAGATCTTCACGGCGAATGAGTCGCGGCGCGACGGCCCCATGTATCAAAACCGCCCCGACGACCAGATCCGCGGTGGAGATCTGCTCCAGGATGTTATGACGATTGGAATAGATGAGTGTGACGTTGGCCGGCATCACATCCGAGAGGTAGCGCAAACGTTCCAGGCTCAGGTCGAGGACGGTGACCTTCGCCCCCAGGCCCGCGGCCATCTTCGCCGCATTGATCCCGACGATGCCGCCGCCCAGAATCACAACTTTGGCCGGAGCGACGCCCGGAACTCCACCGAGAAGGACGCCGCGTCCGCCATAGAGCTTCTCGAGGTACTTGGCGCCTTCCTGGACGGCCATCCTGCCGGCGACCTCCGACATCGGCGTGAGCAGGGGCAGCTCGTGTGACGGCTCCTCCACCGTCTCGTAAGCGATGCAGATGGCGCCGCTCTTCAGGTGCGCGAGAGTCAGCTCCTTGTCGGCGGCGAAGTGGAAGTAGGTGAAAATCACCTGGCCCTTCTTCATGCGCGACCACTCGGGCTTGATCGGCTCCTTCACCTTCATGATCATGTCGGTTTCGCGCCAGACCGTGTCCGCGTCGGCGCCGATCGTGGCGCCGACGGACGTGTAGGCCGAATCCGGAAAGCCGCTTCCCTCGCCGGCTCCCTTCTCCATCAGCACGGTGTGACCCGATGCCACCAGCGATGCTGCGCCAGCCGGCACCAGAGCGACCCGATTCTCGTTGGTCTTGATCTCCTTCGGAACGCCGATCTTCATAAGTAGTTCAGAGAGCTCTATTCGATAGTTGAGGGACAGCGTCACGCGTCACCGTCACGCTCACGCTGCGACCTTGGGACCCAGGCTCACGAGCGTTTGCTGCCCCGGTTGGTAGTAGGTTTTACAAATTTCCGCGACTGTCGTCGAGTCGATTGCATCGACCAGCGTCAGCACTTCGTCGAGCGTCCTGTACGGCTCACCGTAGAGCTCGACTCCTGCCGCCCGATACATCCGCGATGTCGGGCTTTCCAGAGACAGCGTAATCTGACCTTTTAGCTGGCTTTTTCCAGCGGTCAGCTCGTCTTCGCTCAAGCCGTTCGCCGAAAGTTTTTCCATCTCTTCGTTGATCGCCTCAACCGCGGCGCGGGCAGTCTCGGGTGCAGTGCCGACGTAAACGCCGTGGGTGCCGGCATCCTCGTGGAAGGATTGGAAAGAGTAAACGGAATAGGCGAGACCCAGTTCTTCCCGGATACGCTGGAAGAGTCGTGAGCTCATGCCCCCGCCGAATAGCATCCCGATCATGCTCATCGCGTAACGCCGCGGGTCGGCGTGCTCGAACGCCGGGCTGCCGATGACGATGTGGGTCTGGGCGGTATCACGCTCGAAGTGCACGGCGCCCGGCACTTGCACGATTGGAGCCGGAGATCTGAGCGCCGGCAGGCCGCCGCGCGGAATGTCGGCCCAGCCCGTGGCTTCCAGCGTCTCGAGAAGCGCGTCGTGTTCGACGTTTCCGGCGGCGGCCACCACGACCTGCTCCGGATGGTAAGCGCGCGAGTGAAGCGCGCGAAGATCGCCCTGATCGAGTGCGCCCACAGTCTCTCGCGTTCCCAGAATCGAGTAGCCGTAGGGATGGTTGCCCCACAGCTGAGTGTTGTGGAGCTCGAAGACGAGATCGTCGGGGGTGTCGTCGACCGTATTGATCTCCTCGAGCACGACCTTTCGCTCCAGCGCAAGGTCGGAGGCTCGGAGGATCGGACGAAAGACGAGGTCCGCCAGAACATCGGCGGCCTGCGGCAAGTGCTCGTCGAGAACCTTGGCCTGATACGCCGTGTGCTCGCGGGCGGTATAAGCATCGAGCGAGCCGCCCAGCGTCTCGAGCGCGAGTGCGAGATCCCTCGCGCTTCTGGTGGGCGTGCCCTTGAACACCATGTGCTCGAGCATGTGCGACACGCCCATTTTCTCGGGGCTCTCGTGCAGCGATGCGGCGCGCACCCATGCTCCTAAAGAGACCGACCGTACTCCCGGCATGTGCTCCGAGAGTACGGTCAATCCGTTCGGGAGAACGGTGCGTCGCAGGTCAGATACGGCGCACTGCGCGGCGAGGGTCACTCGCGCGAACGTCCCCCGCTACCACCGCGAGACCCGCTGCGCGGACGGCGGGGCCTGTCGCCACGATCCGAACCGCCCTCGGACCTTTCGCTTCCTCCACCGCCGCTTTCGCTCTCCGCGCCAACGCCAGCGAGGTGCCCTTCACCGCCACCGGAGGACTCTCCCTCCGGCTTCGGTGTCAGCGCCTTCATCGAGAGGCGGAGACGTCCACGCTCATCGCGTTCCAGAAGCTTGACCTTTACGCGATCTCCCTTCTTAACGACGTCTTCGGTTTTCTCCGTGCGGCCGTGCTTCAGCTCGGAGATGTGCACCAGACCTTCGGTGCCCGGCATGATCTC
>DATHGO010000190.1:0-7191 GCA_035317585.1 Gemmatimonadaceae bacterium
GATGAGCGCCGCTGGAGTGACCGACGCGCTCGTGAAGGGGATCACATCAGGAGAGCATGATTTCATTCTCTGCAACTACGCGAATGCCGACATGGTTGGTCACAGCGGATCGATCCCGGCCACGATCAAGGCGGTGGAAACAGTCGACCAGTCGCTCGCTCGTGTTTTGAAGGCAGCGGAAAGCGCGGGGGTGAGGCTGATCGTCACCGCCGATCACGGCAACGCGGAGATGTTGATCGATCCGGAGACGGGCGGTCCGCATACCGCGCACACGACCAATCCGGTTCCACTCGTCGTCGTCGACTGGGAGCAGGAGCAGCGGCTGCGCACGGGCGGCGCTTTGTGTGATGTCGCGCCAACTATATTGTCCATGCTCGGTATCGAGCAGCCGCCGGAGATGACCGGCGCCACTCTTGGAGTCGATTAGTGAAGCACTTATTGGGCGCTCTGGCGCTTGCATGTATTGCGACGACCGCGCGTGCGCAGGTCGCCGGACACCTCCCTGAAAACAGCCCCTACAGAGATCTGGAGACCAGCCAGGAGTTCACGTTCTTCGGCGGGCGCTACACGGCCGGCAAGGATCCCATCGGCATCGCCCCGCGCGATGGTCCGATGTACGGGCTCCGCTACCAGATTCATGTCGGCGGCCCCGCTTTCCTGATGGCGCGCTGGTCGCACGTCAACAGCAGTCGCTTCGCGATCGATCCCCAGAAAACTGGAACGGCGCGCCAGCTCGGGAAGCAGAACGTCTCGGTCGACCTGTTCGACGTCGATCTCGCTATAAATCTTACCGGGGAGAGAAGCTTTCACCACATTGTGCCGGTCGTGAATCTTGGTGCCGGCGTCGCGACCTGCGGCTGTTCGGTAAAGGACGACCCCTACACTTTCGGCACTCCCTTTGCTTTTACTTTTGGTGGTGGGCTCAGGTTCGTCCCGGGCGGGCGGTTTCAGCTGACATTGGACTGGAACGATTACCTCTACCAGCTGAAGTACCCGGCCGCGTACTACCAGATTCCCACCAGCGGCGGGACTGCTGCCCTCACGAACCAGGCTCGCTCATTCTGGAAGAACAATCGGGCCCTGACGCTCGGCGCCTCACTGCTGTTCTTTCGGTAACCTGAACCGCTCCTCTGTGGGCGGACCCGGAGGAAGTGTGGAAAAAGATTACGAGGACATGACGGAGACCGACGAGCTGAGCGACAACGAGCTCCGCGCGCTCGTGCGCGACACCCTCGATCAACAGTTGGCGTTCGATCCGGATGATGTCGAGGTGTTCGTTCGAGATGGAGTCGTCAGGCTCGCGGGTCGCGTTGGGACCGAGGAGGAGCTTCGCATCGTCGAGCACGTGGTCACTGACCTCATTGGTCTCAAGACGCTCCGCAACAACATCGTGGTCGATCCTATTCGACGCGCCGAGAGCCCCGAGCCGATCGACGAACACGTGGTCGATGAGGAGCTGCACGAAGGGCTCCTGCTCGGAGATCGGGCTCGCTCCGAAGACCCTGAAGCCGCACATCTGCACGAGGACCTGCGAGCGGAGCTGTTCGGAACAACCGACCTGCAGGAAGCGATCGAGGGAGGGATTCCGTGGAATCCCCCCGATGGTCCGACGCCAGAAGGCCTAAGCGGCTCGGACGCATCGCCCAACGTGATGAACGACGATCACTAGGCATCAGCGCTCGGCATTGCGCAAATTAAGGCATGCCGAGCGCTTCTCTTACCAGACGAATCTCGTTCTCAGCCGCGCATCGATACAGCCGCCCCGAGTGGAGCGACGAGAAGAATGCCAGCACCTTTGGCGCCTGCGCCTGGCCGAACTTTCACGGGCATACCTACGTGTGCGACGTGACAGTCGGGGGTCCGATCGACGACAAGACGGGATTCGTCGTTGACCTCGGCGTCCTCGACCGAATCCTCAAGGAGCAGGTGAAGGACCGCTTCGACCACCGCAACATCAATCTCGATGTGCCGGAATTCGCCGACGGCAAGCTCGTTCCAACCGGGGAGAATCTCGCGCGCCACATCTTCGAGCGCGTCGAGAGGGAGCTGCCCAAGCCGGCGAAAGTGATGCGCGTTACCGTCGGGGAAGACGATAGCCTCAGCGCTACCTACAGCAGGGAGTAGCTCACAATCGTGTCAGGTTTTTTTACACGCCGGGTCGTGCGTGCGCTCGCAACCGCCGTCGCGCCGTTCGCGCTCACCGAGTGCGTAACTGTGATGAGAACGGTTCACCCCGCTTCATCGCGTGCCGAGCTCGCGCATAACATCGACTCGTTGACGTCGCAGCCGGTGTTCAGAAACGCCAATTGGGGCGTGCTGATCGTCAACCCTCGGACCGGCGACACGCTTTACTCGAAGAACGCGGGCAAGCTGTTCATGCCAGCGTCCAACATGAAGATCATCACCAGCGCGGTGGCGCTGACCCTGCTCGGCCCGGACTACACCTACAAAACCACGTTTCTCGGCACCAGTGCGGCGCACGACTCTCTATTGGACGGAGACCTGCTTGTGATCGGTCGTGGCGATCCGACTGTCAGCGACAACATGAGGGGGCTCGCAACCACCGTGATGGACGCGCTGGCGGATTCCATTCGCGCTCATGGAATCAGACAGGTCTCGGGCTCGCTGGCGCGCGTCGGCAACGCATTCCCGGACTCCATCCACGGTTATGGATGGGAGTGGGACGATCTCGGCGAGTACTACGGCGCGGGTGTCGACGAGCTGATCTTCAACGAGGGAATGGCTCCGACGACCCTGCGTCCGCCACCCGATACCGTGCGGGACAGCCTCTACTCGGGCCCCGCAAAGGATCCGGCGACGGGATACCTCAACGCGCTCCACGATGCGCTGGTGCGAAAGCACATCACGGTCGAGGCGGGAGTGATGGACAGCATCCTGGCGACGCCGATCAAGATGGATACGCTGTTCACGTTCACCTCGCTTCCGATGCGGAACATTATCCCGGCGCTCATGAAGCCGTCGCAGAACCAGATCGCGGAGATTCTGCTGAAGACGATCGGGCTGGAGCGGGGCGGAATGGGCACGTCCGACAGCGCCCGAAAGATCGTGGGACAGCAGCTGCTCGCCTGGGGCGTGCAGCCCGATGGATTCGTGATTCGGGACGGCAGCGGACTTTCTCGCCACGATCTCGTCTCGCCCGAGACGATCGTGAGAGTGCTCGACAGGATTCAGCAGGACACGGCATTCGCCGTTTACTACAACGCGATGCCCATCGCCGGTGTCGACGGCACGCTCAAGGACAGGATGAAAGGCACTCCGGCCGAGGGAAACGTGCACGCCAAAACCGGCTCGATCGCGGCATCACGCACTCTCTCTGGTTACGTCACGACGGCAGACGGCGAGCGCCTCATTTTCAGCATTCTAGCCAACAACTGGACGACGCCTGGCTCGGCGGTCACCGACGTCGCGGACCAGATTGCGTCCGCGCTCGCCGCGTATCGCGCGCACTGACATTTCTTCTTGATTTCCAAACTCCGCGCCCGATAATCAGCCTATGCTGACAGTCGCGGAAGCGAGCGAGCGCATCCTCGCCGAGATCAGGCCGCTCGGCGTTGAGTCAATTCCATTGCGCCAGGCTCTGGGGCGGGTTTGCGCCGAGGACATCGCGGCGACCGTGACGATGCCACCGTGGAGCAATTCCTCGATGGATGGTTACGCCGTCCGCTCGGCCGACATCACCCCCGTGATGAGCGGCGAGCCGGTGAAGCTGAGCGTGGTGGCGACGGTCGAGGCAGGGCAGTTCGCGCCACGGCGTCTCAAGCGCGGCGAGGCGATGCGGATCATGACGGGCGCGCCAGTGCCGGAAGGCGCGGATTCGGTCATCAGAAAGGAGCATACCGACGGCGGAAGCGCGAAAGTCGAGATTCGCGAAGCGGGCGACGTGTGGAAGAACATCCGGCCGGCGGGCGAGGACTATCGTGCGGGCGATGTGCTGGCGAAGCGCGGAGCTCCGGTCAAACCGGCGCTGATTGGGGTGCTGGCATCGAGCGGCGTGTCAGAGGTAAAGACCTTCAAGCGGCCGCGGGTCGCGATCATCAGCTCCGGGAACGAGCTGGTCGACATCGACGATTTCGACGAAGTGATCGCGCAGCGCAGAATCGTTTCGTCAAACAGCTACACCCTCGACGCTCTGACCAGAGTGGCCGGTGGATTGCCGGTCGACCTTGGAATCGCCGCCGATACCAAGGCGGCTCTCAAGAGAAAGCTCGAGGCCGCGCGTGACTGCGATCTCATACTCACGTCCGCGGGCGTCTCCGTCGGTGATCTCGACTACACGCGCGATGTCTTCGCGGCGCTGGGCGGAGAGCAGAAATTCTGGAGGGTGAAGATGCGACCCGGCGCGCCGCTTGCCTTCGGGATGCTCGATGATGTCCCGTGGCTCGGCGTTTCAGGCAATCCTGTATCGGCGATGGTGAGCTTCGAGTTGTTCGTGCGGCCGGTGCTGAGGAAGATGCAGGGTCATTCGGCGCTATTCCGCCGGACCGTATCCGTGACTGTGGGGGAAGAGGTGAAGATCGGCGCCAACCTGACGCATTTTCTCCGAGCAAACGTGGCGAGAAACGAAGACGGAACGCTCACCGCGCGCCTGACGGGCCATCAGAGCTCGGGCGCGCTCACGTCGATGGCGAAAGCGAACGCGTTGCTGATCGTGCCCGGGACAACGCCCAAGGTCGCGAAGGGATCACAGCTGAACGCGCTGATGCTCGATCAGAGTCTCGAAGAGTCGTCGGTGTTTTCGCTGTGATAGACAGCGGAGATCTTTCGAAGCTGGGCAGAAGCGCCGTTCTCGATGGTGACGCGCTGGTGGTCGCGCTCACCCGGCGCTTCCGAACTTCAATCGAAGACGCGACGGTGGATGAGCACACGTTCAGTATTCTCAAGCCCGCGAACTCCGACGATCTCATTCGCGAAGAAGATTTCGTCAAGGATGAGCGGCTTCCCTACTGGGCCGACGTGTGGCCGTCATCAATCATTCTCGCGGGCAAGCTCCTCGAGCTGAATGGCCGCGGAAAAACCGCTCTCGAGCTTGGTTGTGGTGTTGGTCTCAGCACTCTCGCGGCAACGAGCGCCGGATTCGACGTGCTCTCGACGGACTACTACGAGGATGCGCTCGATGTCACGAGAGCGAACGTGTTTCGCAATCTTGCAACCATCGCGCGAACACGACTGGTGGATTGGCGGCATTTCCCCGAGGATCTGGGGACGTTCGACCTGGTGTTCGCGTCCGACGTGCTATACGAGAAGGAGTACGCCGAGTTGTTGCCGGTGCTTCTGCGTCGCCTGCTCGTGCCCGGCGGAATCGCATTGATTGCCGATCCGGGACGCGTCGCCGCACCGGTGTTCGTCGAGGCGTGCGCTAGGAACGGGCTTACAATCGACAAAAAGGAAACGCGACCGTTCGAGGCCGGGGAGATCAGGCAGAAGATCGATATCTACGAGATTGGACGGGACTGACTCGTTTTTGCGAGACCAGCGGGTTGACACGCCGTCTACGAGATCGGGCGGGGCTGACCGCCTGAGATTCACTCAGTGGACGAAATCCCTCTTCGCGCCCGGCGACGCCTCACAATTTGCATGAGCATCAACAGGATCAGCACGACGATCGCTAGCGCCGCGATGGAAACCCGTTCGCGTTGGACGGAAAAAATGAAATCGACGTGGCTCTCCGGAACATACGCGATGCGCCGAAGAGTCGTCGATGCGGTGCTCGATGGTGTTTGCACGACCGTTTGAAGCGCAGCGATCCACGGAATCATCATTCACATCTGCCTGTATTTCGGCCCGCTTCCGCCCTCCCTCGGCGTCCAGCGCGGGCCGAGCACGTCAGTCGCTTTGCAGTCGATGCAGTTGGCGGGGCTGACGACCAGCCGCTCACCGTCTCGCTCGTAAACACCCGCGGGGCACATGTGCGTGTACAGCTCCGCCACCTCGGGCGTGATATCGGGCCCGACGATCAGATGAGATGGGACGTCGTCCCTCGTCGCGTTGCCCGACTTGAAGACAGCATCGAGCTTGCTGAATGTGAGTTTCCCATCGGGCACGAATGGCTGCGGCGGTGTCACCTCGCGCGGGACGGCGGCATCGGGGTGCGACGTTATTTTCCCGCCGGGCAACGCGCCACCCGTCACCGTCATCAAGCCGGCTTTGAAACCAGCGAAGTAGAAGTTGCTCTCCTGAAATGCGAGGCGCATGTTGCGGCGGCTGTGGAGATCCTTCGCGATGAAGCTCCCGTCCACCATCGCGTCGTACTCCTTGAGGGATGCCGACGAAGTGTCCTTCTTTTTCAGCGCGTCGAACGCCGCACGGGCGGCGAACATCCCGGACTGCATGGCGTAGTGAATTCCCTTGAGTGACGCGACTTCCACGAATCCGGCGGAATCCCCGACAATCATGACGCCGTCGCCGTGACGACGCTTGGGCAGCGCGTAGTACCCGCCCTCTGGAATCGTCTTCGCGCCCCACTCGACCATTTCACCACTTTCGAGCAGATCCCGGAAGAGTGGGTGCAACTTCATCCGCTGCAGCATCTCGTGCACGTCGTCCGACGTGCGCTTGTAGTCGAGCCCGACGACGAGTCCAAGAGCGACGAGATTCCGGCTGAGCGGATACATGAAGCTGCCACCGAAACAATCCTTCGGAACCGGCCATCCCAGTGTGTGCACGACCGCGTCGAGTGGCTTGAGCGTCTCCCAGATTTCCTTGACGCCGAGTGCGAAGATCTGTGGGTTGTCGGACGCTACTTTCTGCCACTCGAGATACGCCTGCGCGAGAGTGCCGCGCGTTCCTTCCGCCAGCACTGTGATCTGCGCGGTGATATCGGTGGGTGGAGCGTAGTCGCTTCCCGGATCACCAGATCTCGCCAGGCCCGAGGGCGCGGTTCTGACTCCGGTCACACGCTGGCCTTCGGCGAAGAGCGACGCCGCCGGAAAGCCGGTGAAGATGTTGACGCCGAGGCCTTCCGCTTTTTCGCCGAGCCAGCGCACGATCTCACAGAGGGACGCGATCTGGTAGCCGTGATTCTGCATCGTTGGCGGCGTCGGGATTCTCACCGCGCGACTCCCGGTCAGGAAATACACCCGCTCCCCGCCCACCGGCGCGCGAAACGGGAAATCCTTGTCCTTGAGCTCCGGGAAGAGCGTGCGCATCGCGACCGGGTTGACCACGGCGCCG
>DATHGO010000191.1:0-2903 GCA_035317585.1 Gemmatimonadaceae bacterium
GTTTCCACCGCCTTGATCGTGGCCGGGATCGATCCGCTGTGACCAACCATGTCGGCATTCGCGTAGTTGCAGAGAATGAAATCATGCTCTCCTGATGTGATCCCCTTCACGAGCGCGTCGGTCACTCCAGCGGCGCTCATCTCCGGCTTGAGATCGTACGTCGCTACTTTCGGGCTCGGCACCAGGACGCGGTGCTCGCAGGGAAACGGCGCTTCGACACCGCCGTTGAAGAAGTAAGTCACATGCGGGTACTTTTCGGTTTCCGCCGTCTTCAGCATGTCGAGTCCGCGCGACGACAAGACCTCGGCGAGAATCCGCGCCATCGATGTCGGCGCGAACGCGACTGGAACGTTGAACGTTTTGTCGTAATTCGTCAGCGTAGTGACCGAGACCTTGGGGCGCCGCGAGACAGCAAAGCCGTCGAAGCTCGGATCGATCAGCGCGCGCACGATCTGGCGCATCCTGTCCGACCGATAATTGAAGCAGATCACCGCGTCGCCGTCCTTCATTGGCGCCACCGGCTTGCCATTTTCGGTGACTACCACCGGTAGCATGAACTCGTCGGTCTTTCCCGATTCGTACGCCTTTCGAATTGCATCGAGCGGATCAGTAACCGGCGTCCCCTCACCGAGCACTATGGCGCGATAAGCGAGTTCGGTGCGGTCCCAACGCTGGTCGCGGTCCATCGCGTAATAGCGACCCGAGACGCTCGCGATCTTGGCGGGCGAGCCGATCTTCCGGATGTAATCGAGCAGCTCCTCCATGAAGGCGAGTGCGGATTTCGGCAGAGTGTCGCGTCCGTCGAGGAAAGCATGGATTGCAACGCGTTTCAGGCCTTCCCGCTTCGCCAGCTCGAGCATCGCCTGCAAGTGTGTGTCGATCGCGTGCACGCCACCCGAACCGATCAACCCCATCAAATGCAGTGTCCCGCCATTCTTCTTCACTTGCCTGCATGCACCCGTGAGAGCGGGATTGGTGTAGAAGCTCCCGTCGGCGATGGCCGAAGAGATGCGTACAAGATCCTGCATCACGACGCGTCCGGCGCCGAGATTCAAGTGTCCGACTTCGCTGTTGCCCATTTGCCCTTCGGGCAGACCGACGCGAAGTCCGGAGGCTTCGAGCAGCGTGCGCGGGCCGCGACCCCAGAGCGAATCCCAGGTCGGGGTATTGGCGAGTGCGATCGCGTTGCCCTCGGTTTCGGGGCGGTAGCCCCAGCCATCGAGTACGATGAGCGCGACTGGCCGCGCGCGCGGTGAGATAGCCATTATTCAGTAATGTAATCCCCCCTGACGAGAGGGCGCGAAGCGAGACTATGGAGATCCTCAGACCTAAGCAGGAGACGGGACCGGAGACTCGCCGGAGCGCAGACCGCGCCGCGGAAGGAGACCGGCGCCGCGGTACCTGGCGCGATTTCAGACGCGCCTATCCAGGATTCGTCTTCGTCCTCGGGCTTGGGCTCGTTGCGATGATCGCCGTCGACGGATGGCTCATCGCCAAGCGCGTGAAATACAATCACGACGTGGCCCAGCTCCGGGAGCACATGACGCAAGCCGAGCGGGAGCGCTCGGATGCAATCGTGCAGTCGGAGCAGAACAAGCTCCGGATCGCGATCGAGCTGGCCAAGCGGCAGGCGCTGTTCAACAAGAAGCTGCACCTGAATGTGGCGGTCGACAGCTCGAGGATGTACCTCACTCGCGAAGGCGCGCTGCTTCGCGAGATGCCGGTTCAGTTCGGACCGGAACGAAGTCCGTCCGAATCCTCGGACACACCACCAGCGGCGATTCCCCGCGGAGAGCGCACTGTTGCGGATCTCTCCGAAACGAAGATCACGCTCGATGGAGGGACCCAGATACTTTCATCGACGAGCACTCGGCTGGCCAACGATTCGACCCCGATTCCTCCCGGGTCGCTACGCATCAGCATCGAAGACATGAAGGCGATCATGCCGAACCTTAGTGCCGGTATGAAGGTATACTTCTACTGAGAAGCGCCCGGCTCAGTCAACGCGGTAAACGAGGTAGCAAATGGGAGTGAGCAGAATCTTTTCGTACGGCGGCAAGACGGTCTGGATGCTGATTTCCGGCTTCATCATCGCGGCGATTCTCAGCGTCATGCTGCTCACGAAAACGGCGGAGCTCCGCTACCAGCGCGACGTCACCCGCATGGTCTACAGCGACAATCTCGGCCTCCTCAACGAGGTGAAGTCGAAACTCGGCTTGACCGGCGACAGCCTCAAGTCGTTGATGAGTCAAACCGCAGCGGAGGCGACGGACCAGCCGTACCTAGTGGTCAGCATGGCCGACCATCGGCTGTGGTACAAGCAGGGAAAGCAAATTTTGTTCGATGCGCCCGTGGCTACCGGCAGCGGCAAGGAGCTGGTGGGCGGAGCGGCGGGACAATGGCGCTTCGAGACGCCACGCGGGCGCCTTACCGTGAAGGGAAAGGGCGAAGATCCGGCGTGGGTTCCCCCCGATTGGCATTACGTCGAGCAGGCGCACAAGAAAGGCCTGGGAATCGTGCACCTCGATCAGGGTGAGAGAATTCCAACTGGTGATGGCGCTGTCCTCACCACCCAGAACGGCGAGGTCGTAAAGCGTTACAACAACGGTAGTACGGTGGTCTTAGGTGGGGGCGTCGAAGGAAAGGAGATCGTCGTGAATGGAAACATTGTCGTGCCGCCATACGGAACCACTGCCCGCAGGTACATGGGCGTGCTCGGAACGCGCCGTCTCGAGCTCGGCGACGGCTATGGAATCCACGGTACTGATCACCCCGAGTCGATCGGGCAGTCCGTGAGCCATGGCTGCGTGCGCATGCGCAACGAGGACATCGAGCGCCTCTACCCGATGGTCGCGGTCGGGACTCCAGTCTACATCTATTAACGCAGCTTGGAGTCTGGAGTC
>DATHGO010000192.1:0-2839 GCA_035317585.1 Gemmatimonadaceae bacterium
TAAACCGCAACGAGCGCGGTCGCGGCCGACGTGTACCCCTGCGTCAGCTGGCTTTCGGCGTCGAGCAGCGTCCGCTCCGCATCCAGCACCTGGAGGAAATCCGTGAGGCCCGCTTCGAACCGCTGTTGCGCCAGGTCTGCCGCCCGAGCGCTCGAGCGCACCGCGCTCTCGAGGATCGCGAGACGCGCGTGCGCCCGATCGTACGTCACGAGTGATCCCTCACTCTCCTCGAGGGCTTGAAGCACGGTCGCGTTATAAGTGGATTGCGCCTCGTCCTGTCCGGCTTGCGCAATTTCCACTCTCTCCCGCACTCGTCCTACGTCGAAGAGCGGGAAACTCACTACCGGTCCAATCAACAGCCTGGAAGTGCCGCGCTTGAACAGGGAATCCGCCGCGGTCGCCGCGTAACCGGCGCGCGCCGACAACGTCACGCGAGGCAGATATTCCGCTCGCGCCGCTCCGACGAACAACGACCGCGCCGCCAGTTGTCGTTCCGCGCGCAGTACGTCGGGCCGACGATGAACGAGTTGGTCGGGAGAGCCAACAAACAGAGTGTCCGGAAGACGCAGCAGCGGTCCCGTATCGAGCAGGGCTACTGGAAGCGTGTTCGGAACACGCCCCAGCAATACAGCGAGACGGTTCCTGTCCAGCGCGATCTGCGATTCGAGCAGTGGTGTCGTCGCGAGCGTCAGATACAGCACTGATTTCGCGCGCTCAGTATCGAAAGCCGTTCCGCGACCCGCTGCCAAACGATCTTCAGTGAGCTTCACGACGTTGCGCTGGTTCACCGCGTTCCGCGCGGACACCGCAAGTTGCCGTTGAGCGCCTCGCAGATCGAAGTAGGTGCGCGCGACTTCGGCCGCGACACTCACCTGAACGTCCTCGACACCATACTCCGACGACTCGGCCAGCGCACCCTGCGCTTTCACCGTGCGCCCCACGCGGCCGAACATGTCGAGTTCCCACGACGCGTCGAAGCCGACGTCCCACAATTGCGACGTCGGAAGCTGAGTCGAGAGGCCGGGTGTCTGTGCGATCGAAAACTGCTGACGCGATGTGCTACCCACTCCCGTTATCGTCGGCACCAGATCGTACGCCACGAGGCGCCGCGCGGCGCGTGCGCTCGTGAGACGCGACTTGGCGACGCGAACATCCAGGTTCGCGCGCTGCGCTTCACGAATCAGCATCGTCAGCGTGCTGTCGCCGAGGTCGCTCCAGAACGGAGTCGACGCCAGCGCGGTGCTCACCTGAATGGCGGGTGTTGCAATGTCCTCGGACGCGCCGCGCGTGTCGACGGGGGCAGGTGTCGTGCTGCTGACACTATATGTCGCAGGAACCGGCACTTCGGGTGCGCGGTACGCCGGCGTGGAGCAGCCAACCAACACGGCGCTGAGCGCCGTCAGTGACTTATGCATGGGTACTACCCTCGTCTCCCGCCACCAGCGATGGCCGCCATGGATGGAGAGGTTCAATGTCGTCGGGTATCTTGGACGGCTCGCCGGACACGGGGACCGGAGTCTGAGCGCGCCCGTGCACGTATCCGCGTACCAGCACGTAGAAGAGCGGTGTGAAGAGAAGCCCCAGGAAGGTTACCCCGAGCATTCCCGAGAACACGGCGATTCCCATCACACGCCGCATCTCGGCGCCGGCACCGCTCGCTAGGATGAGAGGCACGACACCCGCGATGAATGCAAACGACGTCATGAGAATGGGACGCAGCCTGATGCGAGCAGCCTCGAGGGCGGCGGTAAATCGATCGCGTCCCTGAAGCTCCAGATCGCGCGCGAACTCGACGATTAGAATCGCGTTCTTGCAGGCGAGTCCCACGAGCACGAGGAGGCCGATCTGGGTGAAGACGTTGTTGTCACCGCGAGTTAACCACACGCCGGTGATCGCCGAAACCAATGACATCGGCACGATCAGTATTATTACGAGCGGCAACGACCAGCTCTCGTACTGCGCGGCGAGAACGAGGAACACGAGCAGAATGCAGAGCGGAAAGACCAGGATGGCCGTGTTGCCAGCCAGCTTCTGCTGATAGGTGAGCTCGGTCCACTCGTAGCCGATACCATTCGGCAACGTCTCTTTGGCGAGCCGTTCCATGATCTGCACCGCTGATCCGGCACTGGTTCCCGGAGCCGCACTGCCGCTAATGTCTGCCGCTGGGTAGCCGTTGTAGTGGGTGACCTGGTCCGGTCCGTACGATTGCTTCATCGTCAGCACCGACCCGAGTGGCACCATCTCGCCGCGCACGTTTCGAACCTTGAGCTGAGCGATGTTGTCCGCGTTTGCCCGATAAGGTGCGTCCGCCTGCGCGATCACCTGATAGGTGCGACCGAACTTGTTGAAGTCGTTGACGTACTGGGAGCCGAGATAGATCTGAAGCGTCGAGAACACATTGTTCAGCGGGATCCCCAGCTGTTTCACCTTGTCGCGATCGACGTCGGCAAATAGCTGAGGCACATTGATCTGGAAACCCGAGAAGCCGCCGGCAAGTCCGGGCGTCTGGTAGGAGCGGCCGAGCAGCGCCTGGGTCGTCGCATAAAGCGTCGAATCGCCCAGCCCGGCCTTGTCCTCGATCATCATCTTGAAACCGCCGATCGATCCCAACCCGTTCACTGCGGGTGGAGGAAAGACGGCGACGAAGCCCTCCTGGATTGAAGAGAACTTCTGATTGAGCGCCATCAGGATGGCGTTGCTCTTCAGGTCCTTCGATTTTCTCTCTTCGAACGGCTTGAGCCCGAAGAAAATGACGCCCGCGTTCGACTTTGGGCCGAAGCTGGTGATTGATAGCCCCGGGAATTCGACGGCGTGCTCGACGCCCGGTGTCTTGAGGGCA
>DATHGO010000193.1:0-11789 GCA_035317585.1 Gemmatimonadaceae bacterium
GAGCGTATCGACGAGATCGAGCACATTGCTGCGCTCGCGCTCCTGCTGGAGCCAGTACGAGTGGTAGAAGCGGGTGCTCTCGTCGTTGAGTGACTGCACGAAGAGGCGGAGCCAGTCCCGATCGGCGCCGGTTGGGAAGTAGGCGGCCAGAAAAGCGATCGCCCCCGCCTGCTGCTGCGATGATGCGGCGCGTTGATCACCGTTCGCGCGGACGAACAAGTCGACGGTCTGAGTAAGATCGGCCCACGTTTGAAACGAGAGCGGAACGAACTGGGCGTTGACGAGCTGCGGGTTGACCGCGAGACGCGCGCGGAGCTTGTCGCGGTTGGCATCCAGCTGCGAGACGACGTTCGCCTTGTTCTTGAGAACGATCATGTCAGTGCTGTATCCGCGCTTGAAGAAGGGCACAAACGTCGTGTCCTCCTGTAGCATCGCGAATCCATGGAGCCAGAGGTCGACGTGCTCCCGGGTCTTGACCGGCCAGATAATGGACGGCGAGGCCGGTTCGGTTGTGGGACCGGCGCCTCCGTTCGTCACGGTACCGCCCGTGCCGCCGCCAACTGACGCGCAAGCAGCCGCGAATGCGACGGCCGACGCCAATCCGAATATTCTGAACAGTCGCTTCATGATTTTCCTCGTTCGCTGCAACGAGCGCAGTCTATTGAATGGATTCAACTACGATCGCGATTCCCTGGCCGCCACCGATACACGCGGTACCCAGCCCGTATCGTTTGCCCTGAGCACGCAACGCATGCAGTAGGTGGGCCGTGATCCTCGCGCCAGACGCGGCGAGCGGATGGCTAAGCGCAATGGCGCCTCCGTGCACGTTGAGGCGCTCACGGGGAAGCGACAACTCGCGCTCGACGGCGCAGGTCTGGGCAGCGAAGGCCTCGTTGACCTCGATCAGATCCATGTCTTTCATGGTCAATCCGGCTTTCGCCAGCGCTCCCTTCGATGCCGGCACCGGTCCGATTCCCATCACCGCCGGATCCACGCCAGCAACGCTCCACGATACGAGTCTTCCCAGCGGCTCGAGCTTACGCTCACGCGCAAACTTCGCACTGGCGATTACCATTGCGCCGGCCCCGTCGCCGATGCCGGACGCATTTCCAGCGGTCACGACGCCACCCTTCCGGAATACGGGCTTGAGCGCGCTTAGCTTCTCCGCCGTCGTGTCGGGCCGCATATGCTCATCGATCGCGAGCTCCTCGATCTTTCCGGTCTTTGGATTGGGGATTGGGACCGGCACGACTTCATCCTTGAATACGCCTTCATCCCATGCCGCCTTCGAGAGCTGCTGCGACCTCAGCGCAAACTCATCGACGCATCCGCGATCCAGCTTGTAAATCTCAGCCAGATTCTCCGCGGTCTCCGCCATTCCAAGCCCGACGTAGGAATCGGTGAGTCCCTCCCACAGAACGTCCTCCATCGGCGGCGCCTTGCCGAGGGGCGTGCCCCATCTGATCCCGCGAACGACGTGCGGCGCCAGCGACATCGACTCGGCGCCCCCGACGAGACAAACCTTGGCGTCGCCAAGGATGATCTCCTGCGCCCCGCTTACTACGGCCTGAAATCCGGAGCCGCAAAGGCGGTTGAGAGTGAGCGCCGAGGTTTCCTGGCGACACCCCGATTTGAGGGCGACGTGACGAGCGAAGTAGATGGAATCGTTGGTCGTGTAGAGGACATTGCCGAAGATGGTCTGGTCGACATCTGTCGCCGTGATTCCGGCGCGCTCGATCGCGATCTTCGAGGCATGAACGGCAAGGTCGATGGGGGAGATTCCTTTGAGCTTTCCGCCGAAGGTGCCGAAAGGCGTTCGAACAGCGGAAAGGAAAACTACGCCCGTGTTTTCTGACGTGTCGCGCATATCGTTCTAAGCTTTCTTGCCGCAGTTAACGCAGAACTTCCAGACGGGATCGAGCTCCGCGCCGCATCCCGCGCAGTGCTTCGCGGCGAGGTTCTGGCCGCAGTGTGGGCAGTAAATCGCGGTACGGCCTTCCGGCAAAGTGCCTCCGCAGAATTTGCATCCTGCCGCCGCTTCCGTAGTCGAGATTCCGGGTGCGACGAATGACGTGGTCGCGTCTCCGGGAGCGCCGCCGTTTCCGTTTCCCGCCTGGCCTATCGAGTAGCCGCCGGCATTTTGCGACGGGATCGCGACCCCGAGTTTCTGCAGCGCGTCAGGTGCGAGGGAAATTCTCGTCTCGGCGTAGTCGCGAAAGGCTCCAACGTCCGCGTGCGGCGACTCCATCTCCTTCTTCAGGCGGTCCTGCATCGACTGATCGGCACGGACGTAACCCTTTTCACCTGAGAGTAGCCGAGTTAGTGCGGCTTCGTAGTCCTGGTTTGTTTCGATGCCGAGGTCGCGGCGATAGTGGCGATAAGGGACCAGGGTGTCGTAGAGCTCCTGCACCGTAAACGGCACGCTCAGGTACTCGGCGTGTCCGTTCCTGATGTTGTGAACCAGGCGCTGAAAGAGTCGGTCTAAGTCGTCCATGCTCGCTTGCTCGGCTGGAATGACTGATGGTCGGGGAAGGGCGCCATGTTCTTCAAGTCGACGGTTCCCGCCTTCTGCGCTGCCACCCAGCTGTCGAACTCAGATTCCCGTAACCCGCCGGATTCTGATTGTTCCGCAGCGGCTCGTGTTGCCAGGAAATTCGCGTACTCATTCTGCGGTTGCCCGTTGTGTCCGCGCACCCATCTCCACTGAACCTCGTGATCCGACACGACGTCATCTGCCTCCTGCCAAAGCTCCAGATTCAGGATGGGTCCCCCTTTCTTCTTCCAGTCTCGTGCCTTCCAGTTGGGAAGCCACTCCTTCATTCCATCGACGATGTACTTCGAGTCGCTGGTAAACAAGACACGGTAAGAGTTGCCGCGCCGGGAAATCTCACTGAACGCCTCGATTACGGACCGAAGGGCCATCCGGTTGTTGGTGGTCGCGGGCTCCGAAATCCAGTAATCGCAGCGTGTGACCTTGTTTGATTTGGGATGAAGCCACTCAATCAAGCCGCCAGCGCCCCCGGGATTATCGCCTTCCCGCCCGTTCCCGATGCAGGATTCGTCGGCGTAGATCGCAACGAGGTCGCCTGATTTGGCGCGCGTCATTTCACGACCTCGAAGCTGTCCAGCTCGTCGAGATAAAGGGTGATCTCGTCACCGGTGGTGGGGTGCGTCGCTTCGACCGCTTCGCGGCCGCTGATCATGCGCAATCTGGTGGGCACGACGACGTACTCCGTTCCGCGCCGGTAGGCGGCGATCCTCTCTCCACCCGTGATTGCGTGCTCGAGCAGGTCGTACTGCTTGTGAGTCCACTGCGCCACTCGACAGCCTCCTATGTGGACGAAGCGCTCTCGCTACACCATTCACTGACGACGCGCGTCAGCACCCGGGTGGCGAGCTCTATCTCTTCGACCGGCACGAACTCCTGGGCGGCGTGCGCCAGCGCGATGTCGCCCGGACCAAAACAGATCGTCGGAATCCCGGCTGCATTGAGAAGGGCCGCGTCGGTCCACGCCGAAAGGCCTTCGATTTTCACTGGCAGGTCCTCGCGCTCGAGTGCGCCGCGCAGCTTCTTGACGACCGGCGAATCCACCGACACGTCACTCGGGAGCTGTGCGGTAGTCAATGTAACTCGCGCATCGAACTGAGGGTGCCGCGAGCGCACCCTGGCGCACGCGTCGGTGATTTCCTTGAGCGCCTTCTCGGTTGATTCGCCGGGAAGCGTGCGTCTCTCGATCGACAGATTGCAGATTTCAGGGTAGGTGGACATTCCGACTCCGCCCTGGATTTTCGAGGCATGTAGCGAGCCGCGACCGAGCAGTTTATGGTGGCGACCCGATTCGCGGGTTCGCTCCACCCTTTCCAGCTCCGCCAAAAGCAGACCGGCGTGGGTGATCGCGTCGATTCCAATGTCGTACCGGCTTCCGTGCGCCGCTCTTCCCGTGAGAACGACATCGATCCATACGAAGCCACGATGTGCGGGGCAAATCGCCAGCCTCGTGGGCTCCGTTATGATGGCGGCGTCGGCGCGGATCCCGTCGGCGAGCAGCGCACGCATGCCGAGGCTCTCGTATTCCTCGTCGACGACGGCGGCAATGAGGATCTGGCGGCTGGAATCTGATCGCGCGCCGTTGACGGCTGCAGCGCACATCGCAGCTACGCCGCCTTTCATGTCGGCGGAGCCACGACCATAGATGCGATTGCCGCGGACCTCGGCGCTGAACGGCTCGTGAACCATTCCCTCGACCCCCACGACATCGAGATGGCCGTTGAGCATGAGAGTGGGCGCGTCGCGCTGTCCGATTCGGGCGACCACATTGGGCCGTCCGGCGACGCTTTCCATCAATTGGACTGAGAATCCCCAGTCATCCAGGATCGATGCGAGGGTACGAGCGCAATCACCCTCGCCCGGTGAGTCCGGAGCGAGGGTGGGATTTCTGGAATCGATTTGTATCAGTGCGCGGGCGAGCGCGACTGCATCGCCGCGCGGGATGGGCACTTTCTACCTTTTTTTCGCGGTCTTGCCTGAAGCTTTGTGCTTGGACTTGGTCGCGGATTTGACGGTGTGCTTCTTTGCTGCGGGCTTCATCGTCGGCTTTTTCGCGGCTGGCTTCTTGGCGGCGGCGTGCTTCGACGCGTGCTTGACCGGCGCCGTCACGTGTCTAGCGGGCGTGGTATGAGTGTGCGCGGTATGCGTATGCGCAGCATGCGTGGTGTGCGCGGGATGCGAAGCCTCAGCTCTTGGAGCCGCCGGCTTCGTCGCGGCGTGCGGGGGCGGCGTGAACGGCTTTCTCTTCGCGTGAGAAGCCTCGACTTCGCGCATCAGCTTGTCGGCTTCCTCCTGCGTCATCTGGCCACGACGAACCATATACTGGAGAAGATCACGCGCGCTCTCGATCACGAGTCCGGTCAGGCCAGCAGCGGCGCCAACGACGTCCTTCATGGCAGCAGCCATCTTGCTGCCGGCCTCCAGGCTGATTTCGTGTGCCTTTGCGGCCATCTCGGCAACGGTATCTTTTACATCAGCTCCCCGATGACCCGGGCTCCGCTTGGGTGGGACCAGTGGTGCGCCGGGCGTGCCGGGTGCGGCAGGTGTGCCTGGTATCGCTGACGGTCCGGGTGTGCCGGCGGCTGGTGCAGGTGCTGTTAGCGTAGCAACTGCGGTTGGTTTTTCTCTATCGGGCATTTATGGGCTCCGGTCAGCGTAAAGAGGCGGGGCTGACGGGGGTATGAAATCACAGAAGTAGGGCTTTAAGCCCAACAGGGTTGGACGGCGCTAAGTATATGATTTTTCGTCACTAAAACAAGGTGGTATGATCCACGTTCTACGTGGGCCACAATTGTCATTTTTTCGTCGATCTTAGGCCAGTAATGTAACAGATACGGGACAGTAAGCCAACATAAAAGCCGGAATGAAGCTAAACGTACTCGATTTGAGCAGGGTGCTGGCCGGCCCAGTTTGTTCGATGATTCTCGGAGATATGGGCGCTGACGTCATCAAAGTCGAGCGACCGGGCGAAGGGGACGAGACTCGGGGCTGGGGACCGCCATTCGACGCGGATGGTCAGAGCGCCTACTTCCTGGCCATCAACAGGAACAAGAAAAGCATCGCCGCCGACCTTTCCAGCGTCCGCGATCGCGCTGTCGTGTTGGACCTCATAAGCGGCGCCGACGTGGTCCTCGACAACTTTCTTTCCGGCGCACTCGAGCGGCTCGGGCTCGATCCCGAGGAGCTGCTCGAGAAGAATCCCGATCTCATCTGGTGCACAATCTCCGGATTCGGACCGGAGAGTAAGCGCCCCGGCTACGACTTCGTGGTGCAGGCCGAGTGTGGGTGGATGGCGATCACTGGTGAAAGGGATGGATCGCCGATGAAGGTCGGGGTCGCTCTCGCCGACGTCATCGCGGGCAAGGATGCGGCGATTGCGATACTCGGCGTCGCGCTGGAACGCGCCACCGGTCCGGTCCCGGCAGAAAAGCGCCGGATCAACATCTCGCTGGCCGATAGCGCGAGAGCGTCACTTGTGAATGTGGCGCAAAACGTTCTCGTTTCCGGGAAGGATGCAAAGCGGTGGGGAAACTCGCATCCGAACCTCGTTCCGTATCAGCTCTTCGATGCAGCGGACAGGCCGTTCGTGATTGCGGTCGGAAGCGACGTCCAGTGGCGTGCGTGCGCGAATGCACTCGGCCTTCACGATCTGGCGGACGACGATGCGCTGCGGACGAACGCGGGGCGCGTAAAAAATCGGGACCGCATCGTGTGGGCGCTTGGTCGGCGCGTGAGCGAAATGAACGCGCAGCATTGGATCGATCGGCTCCAGTCAGCGAATGTACCATGCGGACTCGTGCGCACTGTGACCGAAGTTCTCGAGGGCGCGGACGCGGATCCTCGAACCGGTGTTCGTCCAAGCGTGCCCGGTAGCGTGAGATTTCCTCCCCCGAAACTCGATGAACATGGCGAATCGATTCGAACTCTGGGGTGGCGCACCTTTCGGTGATTACAGATATTATCAGCCGCTTGTTTATGGCCCCGCCTCCGCTCGTTCGTTCACCCCCGAGGAGAAGTTATGAAGCGTAACTGGTCGATATCTGCTGGTGTTGCCGCTCTCGTCGTTCTCGCTGCCTGCAGCGATGACAGAACTACGGGTCCGGCCGGCCAGAGCGCATTCGCAAGCTTCGTCTCGATTGGGACCAGTGTGAGTATGGGAGTGCAGTCGGATGGTGTCTATTACGCGACGCAGCAGACGGCGTGGCCGGCGCTCCTCGCTCACCAGGCCTTTGCAACGAAGTTCACGGAGCCGCTCGTTCAGGGTCCCGGTTGCTACTCGCCGTTGATTGCCCCGCTTCAGTTCCAAAGAAGACTGAGTGCCGCGCAGTATCCTGCCATCAACGCGACCGACCAGACTTGTGCGCTTTTGGGCACCATCCCGCTTCCGACGAATAATGTCGCGATCGATGGGGCGACCACGTACGCCGCGCTTCGGGTGACACCCGAGACGACCGCGGTCGCCCCGGTAAGTGTCGAGTCAGATCAGCGGAAGCGGTTGTACAAGGCTGTGCTGGCTCCGAAGAACAGTCAGGTAACCGAGATGATGTCGCAGAATCCGACGTTGGTATCGGTGGAGCTCGGTGCGAACGAGGTTCTGCGCACCGTCACCGGTGGAATACTCGTCCCCGCAGCGGCGTACCGTCAGCCGGACACAACGTTCACGTTTTATCCGATCACGCTGTGGCAGCCGCAATACGACGCGATCGTCGACAGCGTCGCCAAGACTGGCGCCAAGGCGCTGCTGGTTTCGGTTCCGCTCATTCCGAGCCTCGTCGGCGTCTATCCCGGCGACGACTTCTATCAGCAGGCGGCGGCGTTCCAGTCATTTGGCATCGTCGTGAATGCCGACTGCCAGGGCAACACGAATCTGATCTATGGGTTCGGAAAAGTCTTGACCGCGCTCGGAAGCCCCAAGCCTTACAACTTCACCTGCACCAACAATCCGGCGGCCCCGGATTTCATTCTCACAGCCGCCGACACGGCTTTCGTCGACAATCTGATTCGTCAGATGAACGCTCACATTTCGGCACAGGCGACCTCGCACTCGTGGGCGTACCTGGATCTCAACGCCTCGCTCGCCAGTTTCGTGGCGGTGAAGAGTCACTTTAACCTTTCGGTTTTTCTGACCTGCACGAGGCCGTTCGGACAGTACATCAGCCTCGACGGAATCCACCCGACGTTGGATGGCCAACAGGCGATCGCGAACGCGGCGGCCGATGCGCTGAATGCGACGTATGGTTTCCAAATCCCGAAGAACGAGCGGCCGGTGCTGACGGCCGCACAGCTTTGCCCGTAGTATCGAGCTGACACGGTTTCAGAGGGCGAGGCCAACAACCTCGCCCTCTTTGCATCATGCGGTACATCGGAAACAAAACCAGGCTTCTTCCTTTCATCCTCCGCACACTGAAGCGGAGTGGGATCGGCGTCGGATCGGTTCACGATGCATTCGCGGGAACCGCAAGCGTGAGCCGCGCCTTGAAGGCAAAAGGCTGGCGCGTCCACTCGAGCGATCTCCTCATGTCGTCGTACGTGTTTCAGCGGGCTTACGTCGTCGCCGATCGCGGGGATCCTTTGCTCGACGATATGGCCGCGGAACTGGCGTCCCTGGCGCCGCAGCCAGGCTTCATCAGCCGGCACTTCTCTCCGACGGGTGGCGCCGAGAGCAAGGGAAGGATGTATTTCACCCCCGATAACGCTGGGCGAATCGATGCCGCGCGCGTGGAGCTGGAAAGCTGGCGAAAGGCGGGGAGGGTCGGGGAGGACAGCTACTATTTGTTGCTGGCGGCGATTATCGAGGGTGCTGACAGGGTTGCCAACACCGCCGGCGTGTATGCGTCGTACATGAAACAGTGGCAGCCGAACGCGCGACGGGCATTCGGGATAGTTCCAGAGGTCCCGCTCAAAGGATCCCAGCCCGCCCGGGCTCACCTAATGGATGCCATCGACGCGGCAAAATCGATCGGTGACGTGGATCTACTTTACATAGACCCTCCCTACAATTCGCGGCAATACGTTGCCTACTACCATATCCCGGAGATCCTGGCGCGCGGCTGGACCGAATCGGCGCCGGCGATTCGCGGGAAAGTCGGTCTTCTCGCGGGTGAGGAGGGGCGCAGCCAATGGTCGCACGGCCGGCGGGTTCAGAAGCTCTTCTCGGCGCTCCTTTCAGCCACGACGGCGACACATGCGCTCGTCAGCTTCAATTCCGAGGGTCACCTGGCACCCGAAACGCTCCTATCCCTGTTGACCAAGGCCTCAGCGGACGGAAAGGTGTCCCATTTCAGCCAGCGATACAGGAGGTACCGGGCAGACAGCGACCGGGAAGGGCGGCATTATCATCGCGATATTGCCCTCGAGCACCTCTATATGGTACGGCTCCGAAAAAATGGGGCTGCTCAGCCAAACTCGGTTGCTTCCACGAGCCGTTGATCGTCAAAACGTCGTATCGGTGATAAGGTGTTATCCCCGCGCCAGTTGGGTCTATATAGGGCCACGCAAAGGGATTACATTAGGCAGGTGAAGATGACAGCCACACCGCTGCAAAATCAGAGTGCTCAAACGCTTGGTGCCGAAGGCTCGACGCCGGATGCCGCGGCGCCGCTGATCGATGCTGATCAGGAGATCATTGCCAAGGTTCTGGCGGGTTCAAAGGATTCGTTCGGGGTTCTGATAACCCGGTATAGCGATCCCCTGTACCGACATGCACTTGGAATGACCGGAAGTCCGGATGTGGCGGAAGACATACTTCAACAGTCTTTTATTAAAGCCTATCAGCATTTGGGCGAAGTTCGCGGCAGATTTGACGCTTGGGTGTTTCGAATCGTCGCTAATTCGTGCAAGGATTGGCTGAAGAACATTCGGCGAACGCACGTGAGCTACGACGAGGATGATCAACCCTCGACGTACTCGACGCCGGAAGAAGAGATGGATCGCAACGAGCTGCGTACGGATCTGCAGTTTGCTCTGGCCAGACTCGCTCCCTCGCTGCGTGAAGCGTTCGTGATGAAGCACGTAGAGGGGAGATCGTACGAAGAGATGGCGCTGTTACTGGAAACGACCGTTGGCGCTTTAAAGATGCGAGTGCATCGAGCGCGAGAGGCCCTCCAACAACTGCTCGAGGAGAAGTACGCATGATGCGCGATGAAGCAGGTTTCGAGAGCAACGAAAAAATCACGGGCAGAGAGCCCGTTCAAAGAAAGGACAAGCCCGCCGAGCAGATGTACGACCGGGAGGTTCCGATCAACGGAGTACCTGGTCACACAATGCTGCACGACTGGCTTGACGGTGAGGTGGATGAAATGCGCGCAAGTGAGGCTGAGGGCAAATCGAAGGTGGAGCTGTGGACCCGCATAAACGCCGAGAGCGAGATGCTCCGTCGCCGGGTCACCCCGGTGCACGTCCAGCAGCGTATCATGGCGTCTCTGCCTGACACACCCGGCACCGCCACCAACTGGTGGAAGCAGCAGGTCACAATCACGCCCGTTTCGGCAATCGCAATCGGCGTGGCACTCCTCGCGGTTGGCGCCCTGATCATCCAGGCGCTCCGCTAGAGCTGATATGTCTGGAAAAAAGAACGCCCGACTCCTTGCGAGCCGGGCGTTTTTTTTGTCCATTTCACCGCTGCGAATCTCGCCCTCGGCGTAGACCTTGCAGCGCTACGAGATCTCTGTACTGTATTAGACTCTGTACTGTATAGTAGAACGGTAGAGACCATCCCTGATCGGAGGCATCGAAGATGAAGAAGTCCATCGCTGTAATCGCTTTAATCGCCGCCCCAGCCCTGGCTTCTGCTCAGGCTGGACTCTCGAAGATCCAGTTCCTGGCGCTGCAGCAGGAGCTGCGTGACCAAGGTTGCGGTGTGACGAACGTCGACGGCCATTACGGCCCGCAGACGCGTCGCGCTATCGCTACCTGCGCCAAGAAGTTCAACTCCGCCAATAACGCAGCCGCGTTGCTCACCGCTATGAACATTGGGTTCGGCCCGAACGACAACCCGCCGACTCGCGGTACCGCGGACAACAGCACGAGCTCCGGCGGAACGGCTTCCGAGGCGAAGGCTGAAGGCGAAAGCACGAAGACCGAGGCGAAGGAAATGAAGAAGGCCTCTCACCACGTCGCCAAGAAGAAGGCAGTAGCGAAGTAGTGCTGGCTGGCGGCTCGCGCCGCCGGCTCTTCGTTATATCTCGAAGGACAGTTGCACATTGGGGACGAGCGCCGAATCAGGCGACTCGTCCCCTTCTTCTTGCTCCCGCCTCGACCAGCCGCGCACTCCGTACTTCGCGCACATCTTCTCGAAGAAGCGGGCCAGACCTTCGCGGTATTTTTCGCCCGCGCTGGAGCTGTTCCCGTAGGTATTCCGGTACCTCTCCGCCAGGTGCGGAAATTCCTGCTCGATGAAGGGCAGGTATCGCTTTCTCGCTTCGGATTGGAGTCTCACCGCGCACGCGCCGACGTAGGTCGCGCCGGCTTCCGAGACCCGCTTCACCAGCGCCTCCAGATCGGACGGGTTGTCAGTGATGCCCGGCAGCACCGGCATGCAGTTGATTCCCGCATCGATCCCCGCTTCGCGAAGTCGGGTCAGAGCGCGCACCCTGGATTCCGGCGTGGGTGACCGCGGCTCGATCCTCCGCGCCAACTCACGGTCGAGGGTGATGAGCGAGATGTGGATGGTGAGGTGCGAGAGACGATTGATCCGCGAGAGCAGATCGATGTCGCGTGTGATGAGCGGACTCTTGGTGATGATCACTACGCTCAATCCCGGATGCTCCGCGAGCACCTCGAGAATTCCGCGTGTGACCCGGAATCTTCTCTCGGCCGGTTGGTACGGATCCGTGGCTGTTCCGATCACGATCGTCTCGCCAGCTAGCAGCTTGAGGTGGCGGTCGCTTCCGAACCGGAGCGTGCGGCTCAGAACCTCGGGCGCGTTTTTCTTCACGAAAATGTTCCGCTCGAAGGCGAGCCATGGCGGCAGCCGGTTGTACGCCTCGCCGAGGACGTCGGTCATTTTTTCGTCGGTGGCCGCGCGCTCCATCACGTAGCGGTGGGTGTAGCGCGCGTAGCAATAGGCGCAGCCGAACGCGCAACCGATGTAGGGGTTTATGGACCAGAATCCCATCCCCGTTGTCTCGGGCCCGTTGAGGACGCTCCGTGCCGGAGAGGAGTAGTAGCGGATGTCCTTCTGCTCGCCGATTACTGGCAGCTGGCGGGAGGCGCGGTCGTATGCCTCCCCGAACAAGCCGGG
>DATHGO010000194.1:0-6660 GCA_035317585.1 Gemmatimonadaceae bacterium
AAAACTATGCCTTTACTAGAGCTTCGTACATATCGGGACGCCGGTCCCTGAAAAACTGCCACGTCTTGCGCACCTCGGCGATCATCTCCAAATCCAGGTCCGCCGTCAGCACCTCGTCCTTGTCCCGCGATGCCTGCGCGAATATACGCCCGCGCGGATCGCAGAAATAGCTCTGCCCGTAAAACTCGCCGATGTTCCACGGTTTCTCGAAGCCGACCCGATTGATCGCCCCTACGAAAAACGCGTTCGCCACCGCGTGCGCCGGCTGCTCCAGCTTCCACAGGTACTCCGAGAGTCCCGCCACCGTCGCCGACGGATTGAATACGATCTCGGCGCCGTTCAGCCCGAGCTCGCGCGCACCCTCGGGGAAATGCCGGTCGTAGCAGATATAGACTCCGATGTCCGCGTACTTGGTCTTGAAAACCGGATATCCAAGATTACCGGGCTTGAAATAGAACTTCTCCCAAAAACCCGGCGCGGTATGGGGGATGTGACTCTTGCGGTACTTTCCCAGATACGTTCCATCTGCGTCGATGACGGCGGCGGTGTTGTAATAGACGCCTGTCTCGTCTTCCTCGTAGAGCGGAACCACTATAGCCATCGAGTACTTCTTCGCGACTTCCTGCATCAACCGCGTCGTCGGCCCGTCGGGAATTTTCTCGGTCGCGTCGTACCACTTTGTGTTCTGCTCCGCACAGAAGTACGGGCCGGTGAAGATCTCCTGCATGCATACGATCTGCACGCCCTCCTTCCCGGCCTGATCGAGGAATTTCAGATGCTTCTCGATATTGGCTTCGCGGATTTTCTCCAGCGGCGCGTCGGTCGGGCCCGCATGCGATGCCTGAATGAGACCACATTTGACGACACGAGCCATCCCACTATCTCCCTATGATTTTGTGGAAGTCTGCGCGACTGGCTCGCGCCGCATCAGCAGCCAGTAAATAACAAAACTGAGAGCGAACGTCACGAACCATGCGTAGGAGTACAGCTTGTCGAAGAAATTCGGATTACTTACAGTGCCCCCCGGTGTCGAGACGGCGCGGATGAATCCTGGCACGACAGGCGCGATCGCAAGGACGAGAGCGATGATGGCCCGTGGATTGACCCCGTTCGTATATGTGTAGCGCCCCCGCAGGCGAAAGAGATCATCGACCGCGAGCTGTTGCTTCCGGATGATCCAGTAATCGGCGATCAGAATTCCACCCAGCGCTCCCATCAGGCTCGAGTAACCGAGGAGCCAGGTGAAAATGTAGGCGGCCGCATCGGAGTACAGCTTCCACGGCATCATGACGATGCCCAGCACTGCGGTAATCAGTCCGCCGGTCACGTAACTGATCCGGCGCGGACTCAAGTTCGAAAAGTCATTCGATGGCGATACGACGTTCGCCGCCATGTTCGTCGTGAGCTGCGCCGCGAGCACGACCAGCGCCGCGAAGATGATGACCGGCGCGCGGCCGATCCGGCTCACCAGCTCTATGGGATCCCAGATTGCCCTGCCGAAGATGACGATAGTCGCGCTCGTCACTGCCACCCCGATAAACGCAAAAGCCGTCATTGTCGTGGGAAGACCAAGCGCCTGGCCGAGCGCCTGCGAGCGTTGACTCTTCGCGTAGCGCGTAAAATCCGGAATGTTGAGACTGAGCGTGGCCCAGTACCCGACGTTGGCAGTGAGTGCGGCCGGAAAAATTGCCCAGAACTCGCCGTGACCCTTCTGGAGTCTCTGCGACTCACTCAGAATGTGCGTGAGTCCGCCGCCATTTCGAATCGCCCAGAGCAGCAATAGCGCTCCTCCACCGAGCAGCAGGGGCGCAGACCAGCTCTCGAGAATCTTGATGCCTTCCGTACCCTTGAGGATGATCGCGATCTGGATTCCCCAGAAGATCGCGAACGCCATCACGATGCTGCCCGGGATTTGCGCCCAACCGGGCCAAGCCGCCTTGAACAGAGCATCGAGGGCGAGCGCACCGATCCACGTCTGGATCCCAAACCATCCACAGGCCACGATCGCTCTCAGAATTGCCGCGATGTTCGCGCCACGCACCCCGAAACTCGCTCGGCACAGCACCGGGAAGGAGATTCCGTACTTGGTGCCGGCGTGCGCGTTCAGAATCATCGGAATCAGTACGATCACGTTGCCGAGGAGGATCGTGACCATCGCCTGCCACCACGTCATGCCCTGCTCCATCAATCCCGAAGCCAACGTGTACGTGGTGATCACCACGCTCATTCCTATCCAGAGAGCGGCGATGTTGTAGGTGGACCACGTTCGGCGCGATGGATCGGTGGGGGCGAGATCGGCATTCCAGAGCGGACTGTTCCGAATGTCGTCCGCAACGAACGTGGTATCGCTCGTGTAGCCGGCGCCGGTCGCGACCGTCGTCACGACGCCAGGCCGGCGGTCTTACGCGGGAGCCACTGACCGCGTCCTTCCTTTCCGACGACCTGGTAATCATCGACGATCACATCCCCCCGCGACAGCGTCGTGCGCGAGAAGCCGGCGACATCCCACCCCTCATAAGGCGACCAATCGGCATTTGTTTCCATCGACTCGGGATCGACCTTGTCCATTTTCGTGGGATGGATGATCGCAATGTCCGCGTCGGCACCAACCTGGATGGCGCCTTTGCGGGGATACAGTCCCATGATCTTCGCCGGATTGGTGGAGAGCTTGGTGCACATCTCCTCGAGCGTGATCCTGCCGCCGAGGACGCCGGCCGTGTAAGTGAGCGGCATCAAGGTCTCGAGGCCCGGCATCCCCATCGGTATTTTCGTCCAGTCACCGTTCCACATCGCCTTTTGCTTACGGTCGAAGGTACAGGTGTCGGTCGAGACGACCGAGACTTCACCAGTCTTGAGACCCTTCCACAGGCGCTCGACATCCTTGGGCTTTTTCAGCTGTGGGCAACAGGCGTACAGGTGACCGTCCTCTCTCTCGAACACCGAATCGTCGAGCACCAGATACTGCACGCACGTCTCCGCCAGCACCGGTACACCGCGCGCCTGCGCCGCGCGAATAATGTCGGCGCCTTCGCCGGTCGACATGTGGACGATGTAGAGCTGTCCTCCCGTCGCCTCGCACCACTGAACCGCCCGCTGAATCGCCTCCGCCTCGATAAAATTCGGCCGCGTCATCGGGTGAAGCCGCGCCCCGTACTTCTTCATCAGCTCCGGCGTATGATGCCGCGCGATCAGCTCGTCCAGCACCCGCGCTGACTCGGCGTGCACGAGCAGCATCGTCCCGTATTCCTTCATCTTCTCGAGCGTGCCGAACATCGCCCTGTCGTCCGACTGCCAGCCCTCGGATTCATAGATCATGAATTCCTTGAAGGTGGTGAAGCCGCGATCGACCATTCCCTTGATCTGGTCCTTGTGCTCGTTCCAGCGGGTGATGCAGATGTGGAAGGTGTAGTCGATCAGCGCCTTCCCTTCGGCCTTCTTCATCCAGTTGTCGGCCGCCTGACTAAGCGACTCACCGACATAGGGAATCGCGAAGTCGATCAGCGTGGTGACGCCTCCGCGCGCGCCGGCTCTGGTCCCCGTCCGATAATCGTCAGCCGAGACCGCTCCCATGAACGGCAGCTCGAGGTGGACGTGGACATCCAGCACGCCCGGAATCACATGGTGGCCAGTTGCGTCGATCACCTTCGTCGATTTATCGCCTTCGAGACTCACGCCCAGCGCCGTGATCTTCTCGCCACTTATCCCCACATCGCCCGTAAAGGTGCCAGCCGGCGTGACAACGTTCCCGCCCTTTACGATGGTGTCGAATCTCACAGCGCGTACTGAGCTGGGAGCTGGCAGCTTTCCGCTGGTAGCGGGCGGCTTTGCAGTTCTCTGTGGCTTAGTTGTTCTCTGTGGCTTTGCCGTTTTTCTTGTCGCCATCAACCCTTGACCGACCCGAGTGCTTGATCGAGCACGTCCAGTGTGAAGTCCGCATCCTCGGCGGTGATACACATCGGTGGCTTGATGCGAAGCACGTTGCCATCGAGCCCCCCCTTCCCCACGAGAACTCCCATCTCGCGCGCAGCCTCGAGCACTGCCAGCGTCTCCTTCTTTGCGGGCTCCTTCGTTTTCCTGTCGCGGACGAGCTCGACCCCGAGCATCAGCCCCATACCGCGAATATCGCCGATGAGCGGCTGGTGCTTCGCTAGCTCCTTGAACCCGTCCTTGAGCCTCTTGCCAAGCACGCGCGAGTTCTCCTGAAGCCCGTCCTCGTCAATCACGTCGAGCACCGCGAGCCCTGCGGCCATGCAGACAGGGTTCCCGCCGAACGTGTTGAAATGAATGCGCTGCGTGAGCGCCTGCGCGATATCCATCCGCGTTGTAACCGCGCCCAGTGGAACGCCGTTGCCGATCCCCTTCGCCATGGTAACGAAATCCGGGACAACGTCGAAGTTCTCGAATCCCCAGTAATGATCGCCGGTCCGTCCGAAGCCGGTCTGAACTTCGTCGGCAATGCAGAGACCGCCGTGGTCGCGCGTGATCTTGTAGGCCTCGCTCAGATAGTTCCGCGCACCGTGCGTCGCCCCTCCGACACCCTGAATCGGCTCGGCAATGAACGCCGCGATCTGTCCGGGCGTCGAGTAGCGAATGATGCCGAGTATGTCTTCGGCGCTCTTGGATGCGATCTCCTCGGGTGTGCCGGAGAACTGGCTGCGGTAAGGATCGGGAGAAACGGCGTGGTGGATTCCGATCGCGCCCGGCACCGGGAACTTCCAGGTGTTGTGCGAAGTCAGCCCCATGGAGCTGGGCGATCCGCCGTGATACCCGTTTCGAAGCGCGATGACGTCCGTGTTGCCCGTGAACAGCCGCGCCATCGTGACGGCCAGATCATTCGCCTCGCTGCCATCATTCACGAAATACGTTACGTCGAGCCCCTTCGGCATCTTTGAGGCGAGCTTCTTTGCCAGGAGCGGAAAGTTTGGATGCAGATAGATCGTCGTCGCGTGCTGGAGCGTCTCAGCCTGCTTCTCGATCGCCGCGACGATCCTGGGATGGCAGTGTCCGCATGAAACGGTCACGATACCCGCAAACATGTCGAGGTAACGTTTGCCGGTTTCGTCGAACAGCCACTGCATGTGGCCCTCGACGATTAGCAGTGGTTCGCCGTAGAGCGTAAAGATTGCCGGGTTTGTGTACTTCTTCCGCATCGCGAGAAGTTCCGCGCGAGATGGACCCGAGTATGGCTTTGGAACGTGGTCAGACGGCGGCATCCTGAGCGGCGCGCGCGCGCCGGTTGCTCCCTTGGTGGTCGTTGCTCTCTCGCGCGACGGCGAAGTGGACGCGATCGTCATGAGCTACGCCCGCACCGCGACTTCAGGCTGCGGAGCGGCGTATCCTTCCACCGTTTCGTAGCCAGAATGGTATTCCGATGAATCGGGGCGACGAATCTCCGACTGGAGCACGATTCTGTCGCGACGAATGCCGCGGAAATCCTCGACGCTCTTCCACCCATCTTTGGCGTGCTCCTCGATGAACTTGTCGAGCCCCGAGAGCAGGCGCTTGATGACGTTTGGACCGACCGCCTGATCGAGCATTGCGGCAGTGCACACCTGAACCGTTCCACAGCCAAGCAGGAAATAAGACGCGGCCTGATTGAAATCAGACACACCCCCAATTCCGGAGAAGCTCCGATCCGGAAATGCCTTGGTAAGTGATGCCATCTTTGCCAGCGCGAGCGGCAGAATGGCTGGTCCACCAAGTCCACCGCTCGAGACGAGGCCGTCGACGTTGATCTCGAACTCGAGCGTCTCGGGATCGATCAGCGGAATGGACGGGAACGTGTTCGACGAAACGATCGCATCCGCTCCGCCGCGGAAGCACGCCGCCGCCTCGACGACGATGTCCGCCGTCGCGGGAGTGAGCTTGCACCAAACCGGAACCTTGGCGACTTCCTTCACCGCCTCTGTCACGACGGAACAGAGTCCCTGATCCTTTCCAATGTTGGACCCCATGTCTCGGCGGTCCATATGCGGACATGAGAAGTTGAGCTCCAGTCCATCGGCGCCTTCTCCCTGCGCCGTTTCTGCAAGCTCCTGCCAGTGTCTCAGCTCCTTATCGTTGCCGGATCCCGCCATGATCGATGCAATCAGTACCTTGTTCGGGAACGCTTCCTTGATCCGGCGGATTCGCGGCGCCCACCACTCCAACGTCTTGTCGGAGATCAACTCCCAGTTCCATGAAGAATGCAACGCAGCGCCAGGCCGTTTTTTCATGGACACGTTTGCGTCCTCCGGAGTCGTGCGCATGAACTTCGCTTTGGCGCCGTAAACGTTGACCACCGGGTGTAGCCCGATCGTCTTCGTGACGACGCCGCCCCATCCCGCCTCGAACGCGCGCGTGATGTTGGACTCCGACTCAGTCGGTGGCGCCGACGAGAGAAGAAAGGGATTCTCGAACTTGATCCCGGTAAACGTTACGGAACGATCCACACTCATACAGCCTCCGAATTGTTTTCGCCCCTCGCGCGTTGCCGCGCGGCGACGCCAATCAGCTCATCCAGTTGGTTCCCGCTTCCTTGTTCCACTTCGTGGTCATCTTCTTCGCCTGCGACCAGAATTCGATCGAGCCGCGTCCAGTGATATCACCGACGCCGAACTTGGAGTCGTTCCAGCCGCCGAACGAGAACGGCTCGCGCGGAACCGGGACTCCGACATTGAC
>DATHGO010000195.1:0-24617 GCA_035317585.1 Gemmatimonadaceae bacterium
CGGCGGATTTACCGGCGATCGATGTCAGTGCTGCCGCGTTCGAGCTGTGCCTGTCGAACCTTCTGGCGAACGCGATAAAATACTCCGACCCTGCCAAAGACAAGCGGTGGGTCGAGGTTCGCGCTCATGTCGCCGCGCCCGATGATGGCGGCACGTTAGAGACGGTCGTGGAGGTGCGCGACAACGGACTCGGTGTTCCCGAAGCAAAACGCTCCGAGCTATTCAAGCGGTTTTTCCGCGCGCACGAGGACAGCAACGTAGCGATCGAGGGAACGGGACTCGGGCTTAGCATCGTCCGCGATACCGCGACTTCGCTTGGAGGGAGGGCCTGGGCGGATTTTCGGGCAGATGGTACTTCTTTCTTCTTCACGATGCCGAACCGCCGGTCCGAGGATGGGGTGGCGCCCGCGACCATTGCCGTTCCGGTAGCGCCGGCTACCGGATGGGGCGATCGAACCGCAGAGGATTCGGCACCGCAAAGCTGAAGTGCCACCACTCCTGGTCGTAGTTCACGAATCCCTCACGCTCCATCGCGCTTTTTAGTTTCTGTCTGTTCGCCGCCGCCTCTCCCGACGCGTTCGCGGTGTGAGCCGCCGCTGAGAAAGTATCGAATGGCGTGCCCATCTCGAGCTCCCGGCCAGTCGCGAGTTCGATCAATGTAAGATCGATAGCGAGGCCGAGGTTATGACGCGAGCGGCTCGCGATGTAGCCGTCCGTAAGAAGGTCCGGCCGATTCACGCGCTGCGTCCAGTCGACCATCGCCAGCGTCGCTCGCACGGGACGATACGCGTCGAAGATCTTGATGCCGAGCCCCCGGGGCCGGAGATCGCGTTGCACGCGAGAAAGTGCCACCGCGGCCTCACGCCTCAGATATGCGCGATTGGCGAGGTACCCAGGCAGTGGTGCGCCCGTGAAATTATTGGAACTGGCGTAGCGAAGGTCCACCACAATGCTGGAATCGATTCGGCTTACTTCCGCCAGCAGCGTGTCGGCCACAGTGTCGGGCGCAACGCCAGTTTCCTCTGTGTTGACGGAAGGCGATGGAGGTCGCGCGGCCGCCGGCGGCGATGGCTGGACGCACGCGCACAGGGCGAGTGATGCGATAAGCGAGCGACTGCCGGGATTGAGCATCCCTCAAGATATGACCGCCCTGCACGTAAGTCAGCACACGAGACCGAAGGACCACAGGCGTCTAAAGCCGCCGGAAACCAGAGGCGCATAATAGACGTAATCCTCGATGCGCGGCGGATTCCAACCATTAATTTGGACCCGTTGTCAAATACCCAGACGCGCTTCCTTCGCACCCGTCGCTCATGAATCTGCTGCGCCGAGTCAACATAACGTTGGTTCTCGTTTGCGCTCGCTCGCTGTCGGGGCAGGTTGATCCCACAGCGAGCCACACCGGGACAAACCGGCCAACGCCCGTAGTGTCGGCGTCGAGGCTGACCGGTTCCATCAACCTCGATGGAAAGCTCGACGAGCCGGCGTGGGCGAGCGCATCGCCCGTAACATCGTTCACCCAGACCGATCCAACCGAGGGCGCAGCTGCCTCGGAGAAAACCGAGGTCAGGGTCCTCGTCGGCCCAGACGCGCTCTACATCGGTGCCAGGCTGTTCGAGTCCAATCCCGCGAACATTCGTCCGCGCCTTTCTCGACGCGACGAGCCGGTCGATGGCGATGTCTTCGCCGTCACTCTCGATTCAAGGCACGACCATCTCACCGGTTACTATTTTCGTGTCACCGCCGGTGGCGCGATGCGAGACGCCGTCGCGGGGGGACCGAACGGGCTCGATCTCTCCTGGGATGCGGTGTGGGACGCGGCGGTATCTACCGACTCGGCTGGATGGTCAACCGAAATTCGAATTCCCTTTTCCCAGCTCCCCTACAACCGCGGAGATCGGGTCTGGGGAATTCAGTTCGAGCGATATAGGTGGAACAAGCAGGAAGATGATTTTTTTGCATTCACGCCCAAGAAAGAAGTCGGTGGTGTGGCGAGGTACGGCCATCTCGTCGGGCTTGGCGATCTTCCGGCTCCGAGTCGCGTGGAGATAACACCGTACGTGAGTACTCGCGCAGAGTATCTCGAGGTTCCACCAGGAAATCCCTTTCGCGATGGAAAGGATTATTTCGCTTCCACGGGTGTGGACCTCAAGTATCGGCTGACGAGCAGCATGACTATGAGCGCGACGGTGAATCCGGATTTCGGCCAGGTCGAGGTGGATCCCGCCGTCGTCAATCTCACCGCGTTCGAGACGTTTTTCCCCGAGAAGCGGCCGTTCTTCGTCGAGGGGCAAGAGCTCTTTCGCTTCGGCGACCTCCGCACCTTCAACAGTTACGGGTCGCCGACCTACTTTTTTTCGCGGCGAATCGGACGGCAGCCGCATCGACAGATCGGCGGCCCCGGTATCGTGTTCGTCGATGCCCCCCAGCAAACCACGATCGTAACCGCGGCCAAGCTCACTGGAAAGACGCGGAGCGGCTGGTCCACCGGCATTCTCAACGCCGTGACGACGCCCGAAACGGCAAACTTCACCGACCCGTCGGGGGCGCACTTGCACGGGGAAGTCGAGCCGCTGTCCAACTATTTCGTGGGACGGCTCCGCCGCGAAATGCGTCAGGGAAATACGGTCGTCGGGAGCGTGCTGACGGCGGTCAACCGCGATCTTCACGACCCGGCACTGCGCAATCTTCTCCGCTCGAGCGCATACGTGGGAGGGCTGGACCTCAATCATTCGTGGAAGAATCGAGACTGGGCGTTCGACGCCTCGCTGGCCGGGAGCCAGGTGCAGGGTCTTCCGAGCGTCATCGCCGCGACCCAGCAATCGAGCGCGCGCTACTTCCAGCGCCCGGATGCCAGGAGCTTTCACTTCGATCCGAACCGGACAAGCCTGTCAGGTTACGCCGGTCAGGCGGCCCTAATAAAGAGTGGTGGTCTTCACTGGGGAGGAAACCTCGCCTATCAGTTCACGACTCCGGGACTGGAGGTCAACGATCTCGGATTTCAGTCACAAGCCGATCGACGCGCGGTATCCACGGATCTTTTCTATCAGGAGAACAAGCCAGGGCGGTTCCTCCGCAACTGGATCGTTGTTGGATTCACCAATCAGGCGTGGAACTACGACGGTGACATCACCTTCAACAACTACGCTGGCTTCGTGCAGGGAACATTCAACAATTTTGCTGGCTTGTTCATGCGCGCGGACTACAGCGGAGAGGGCTTTGACGATCGGCTGACACGTGGAGGCCCCGTCGCCCGCCAGCCCCGATCGATCGCCACCGACGTCAATTACTTCACCGACCGTCGGAAAGTGTATTCAGCGTCCATCGACTGGTACAGGAGCGGTGACGTGGAGGGCCAGCTGGCGCAGAGCTACAGTCTCCAGCTGGCGGTGCAGCCCAAGCCTGGCGTGAGATTCAGCTTCGAGCCGAATTTGCAGAAGGCGCATTCGCTTGCTCAGTACGTAACCACCTCCAGCGATCCCCTCGCGACCCGCACGTACGACAATCGTTATGTGTTTGCCACAATCCAACAGACGACGCTCGCGCTCGTGACTCGCGCCGATTGGACATTCACTCCCAAAGCATCTCTCCAGTTATACCTGCAGCCACTGATCTCTGCCGCAGACTATACGAGCTTCAAGGAGCTCAGGACACCGCGGACCTTCAATTTCGACGTCTACGGTCAAGATGTGGGCACGATCAGCAAGACCGGAGGTGTCTACACCATCGACCCGGATGCAAATGGGGCGACCGCCAACTCGATTCAGGTGCCGGATCCGAATTTCAATTTCCGTTCACTGCGTGGGAACGGAGTTTTTCGCTGGGAATATCGCCCGGGTTCGGCTCTCTTTTTCGTGTGGCAGCAGCAGCGCGTTGGCAGCGAACCTTTCGGGGACTTCGATTTCAGTCGAGATTTCCGCGGTCTTGTCCGGCGGCATCCCGACAACGTCTTCACGATCAAGGCAACGTACTACCTCGCGCACTAGAGTGGCCGGCGGGGGATTCCGAACCGCGGGCCAGCCGGAGCATATTGGCGCATGACGAGCTCCGACGCGCTCAGCCCTTCTTCGGTCGCTCACGCGGCACCGCGTGGCCACCGCGCCGCGGTCCTCGCCAGCTTCCTCGGCTGGACTCTCGATGCGTTCGACTTCTTCCTGGTCGTCTTCGCACTGACCGCGATCGCCAAGGAATTTCACAAGACCGATGCCCAATTGGCGCTCACGATCACGGTGACGCTGGCGTTCAGGCCGATCGGCGCCTTCATCTTCGGGCTCATGGCGGACCGGTACGGCCGCAAGCTCCCACTCATGATCGACCTCGTGTTCTTCTCGATCGTCGAAGTGCTGTCGGGTCTTGCGCCCACGTACACCACGTTCTTCATCCTGCGCGCGCTGTTCGGAATCGGAATGGGTGGCGAATGGGGGGTCGGCGCATCACTGGCAATGGAGAAAGCCCCCGCGGGCCGTCGCGGAGTTCTGTCGGGGCTCCTCCAGGAAGGCTACGCCACCGGATACCTGCTCGCCGCGGTCTGCTACTTCTTCGTGTTTCCGCGCTGGGGCTGGCGCCCGATGTTCTTCATCGGCGGCTTGCCGGCGCTCCTCGCGCTCTTCGTCCGTTACCGGGTCGAGGAGTCAGAGGTCTGGCAGCGCACGCGTCACAAGGACTGGAGCAGCCTTGGCCGCGGAATCGCCTCTCACTGGAAGCTTTTTCTTTATCTCACGCTGCTGATGGCCGGAATGAACTTCGTCTCGCACGGAACGCAGGACATGTATCCGACGTTCCTTCAGCGCGACTGGGGCTTCACGCCGCAGAAGCGTGCCGCGCTCACGGCGTTCTCGATGATCGGTGCCATCATTGGCGGCGTCACGTTCGGCTATTTGTCCGACAGGGTCGGTCGGCGTCGATCAATCGTCCTCGCACTCGTGCTGGCGATCCTCATCATTCCGGTCTGGGCGTTCTCGCCCTCGATCACCGGTCTCGTCATCGGGGCGTTTGCAATGCAGTTCATGGTGCAAGGGGCGTGGGGAGTCATTCCCGCCCACATCACGGAGCTCTCGCCAGATTCGGTGCGAGGGTTCTTGCCGGGCTTCGCGTATCAGTGCGGCGTGCTGATCGCGAGCTCCGTTGCGTACCTCGAGGCGCTGCTGGCCACGCATATGAGCTACGCCAAGTCGATGGCGATGGTCGCGGTTACCGTATTCTCGGCCGCGGCAGTGATCGCGTGGCTGGGTCGCGAGCAGCATGCCGTGGAGTTCGGCCGCGTCGCGGAGACCGAGCCCGATCGCTCGCGACCCCTCGCGCGTTCAGGTTGACTCGATTTCCCTGGCCTTCGCGGTGAGTCCGTCGAGAAGAGCACGCACGTGCTCGGCGCCCGTTCTCGGATTCATCATCGTCACACGCAGCACCGGGCGCCCGTCGAGCACAGTCGCCGTGATCCAGCCGCTCCCTTCCTTATTGTAGCGCGGACGCAGCTCCCGATTGAGATTGTCGATGCGGTGACGCTCGCCCGTGTCGGTTCCGTCGTTCCGACGCTTCTTTCCACTCAGGCCCAGATACCGAAAGCAGAGAATATTCGATTCGGGTTCGTGCAGATTCTCGAAATCGTCTCTCTCCTCGATCGCATCATGCAGCAGCCGCGCCGTGTTGCAGAGGTGATCGTACATCCGCCCCAGGCCTTCGGAGCCGAACCGCTGCATCACGAACCAGAGCTTGAGGACATCGGCGCGCCGAGAGCATTGAAAGCTCCGAATCCCCTGATCGATGATGCGCGTCGACTTCCCAGCGTGGAATAGGTACGGAGCCTGCTGCGCGAACGCGCGCTCCAGGTCGCCCTCTTCGCGCGTCAGCACCATGCCGGCAGCGAGCGGCAGCAACATCATCTTGTGCGGATCCCACGCCAGCGAGCGGGAATGACGCAGCCCCTTTAGCGCCCGTGGTGGACGCGATGACAGCAGGGCGCTGGTGCCGTGCGCGCCATCCACGTGCAGCCAGATTCCCTGTTCCTCGCACAACGCTCCAATCGCTTCCAGATCGTCGAACGAACCGGTCGCCGTTGTGCCCGCTGTCGCGACGACCGCCATTACCCGCTTGCCCTCCTCGCGCAGGCGATCGAGCGCGCCGGTGAGAAGATCGATGTCGATCCTGTGATTTCGAGACGGGATCGAAATTCCCCGACGACGTCCCATCCCGAGCTGTCCAATCGCGCGCGTTACCGCGTAGTGTGCGTGCTCTCCGTAAACGACGACCGGAGGATCGGCACCGAGTCCATCCTCCCACGCGTTCGGGACAGCTGCGTTTCTTGCCGCGAGCATTGCGGTGAAGTTGGCTTCAGTACCTCCGGAAGTGAGCGTGCCGCCGGCTCCGGCGCCGTATCCCGCGAGTTTCGCCAGCCAGCCCACGATCTGGTGCTCGATCATCGTCGCGGTCGGCGACATTTCCCACACCGCCAACGATTGGTTGAGGGCGCCAATCACGCTCTCCATCCAGACGCCGACCGGAAGCGGCGCCGACGTCTGATGCCCCATGTACATCGGGTGGTAGTACTTGTTCGCGTCGGGCAGCACGTCGTTCTCGAGGCGGGCGATGATCTCCGCCACCGGACGGCCGTGGCGAGGAAACTCCTCACCGAACCGTCGCGCCAGCTCCTCCGCCGAACGGGGGGTCGAGACCTGACCCTTGCCGGCGCGCGTCGATTCGAAGTAGCGGGCCGTCACCGCCGCAAATTGTTCTCCGACTCCGAGCGAGGCGTCTGCCTCGAGCTCGGCGAGAATGTCATCGATCATGCCGCAAATCTACTGCGGCTATGCGTCCAGCAGCCCGTTCTGTCTGACGAAATCCGCCAGCTCGCCTCTCGACCCGACGCTCAGCTTGAGAAAAATGTTCGAGAGGTGGGTGCTCACTGTGCGCGACGATATCTGAAGCGCCCCTCCAATCTCCTTGTTCGATTTCCTGGTTGCGACCATGCGAGCGATCTCTATTTCGCGCCCTGTCAGGCCGGCGGCGCCGCTGGTGATCGTCTTGGGCGGGGGTCTTACGCCGCGCTCGCGCATCTCCTCTCTCGTTCCGCTCAGTTCCTCTGTCGCCTCGAGGCGCGCCAGGACGTCGTGCGCCTTCCGCAGCTCGCGCATGCCTTCCTCGCGGTCCCCCACTACCATGAGCGCACCGGCGAGACGGCGTCTGATACGTGCCGCCTGTGGTGGAAACGGAATTGCCTCGAGCTGGTTCACGGATGATCGCAGCAGATCTATGGCGCGACGAGGATCGTTGTCACGATGCCACGCCAACAAACCGTCGCACGCGTCTGCGTACGCGAGACCGAGTCGATGATGCAGGCGGCCGGCATCCCTTCGCATTCGCGCGGAGTGGAGTGCCGCCCGATCGAAATCGCGCGCCGTCAGCGCTGCCTCACCCACGAGAGGAAGCAACCACTGCAGCGACCAGACGACGTATCCGGTTCTGTCGGCGATGGCGAGCCCCGCTTCGCCAATGCGGACAGCTTCCGCCGGATCTCCCATTGCGAGATGGTATGATGCGAGACCCAGATGCGCCGGAACGATCGAGGGCACATCGAGCGCTCGCTCCCCCGCCCCCTCGAGTGAGCCCGCCTTTTCTCCGCCCGCCAACTTCCACGCGAGGTCGAAGTACTCCTTCGCCTTTTCGTCTGATCCCCGCCAGAGATAGATGAGTCCGGACCAGACATACAAACGAGGTAGCAGCATTCGCTGATTGAGACTCTTCGCCAGGCCGATTGTGCGCTCCGCGGTCTCGAGCGCCGCGTCCCAATTCCCGATTCCAGACAGATACTGTACCGACAGCTCGGCGGACCAGAGCGGCAGAATCGGCGAGCGCATCTGGTCCGCCAGCTTGTCACTCGCGGCGATGTGCTCGACGACCTCCTCGGCATCTCCGGACACTCCGGCAAGCAGCGCCATCCCCCAGTGCGCCGTCCATTCCAGCATCCGCTGGCCGGCCGTCTCCGCGTGCGCGATCGCCTGCATCCCATGCTCGCGCGCGAGCTCCAATGGGCCCGTCCACGCGTACAGGAGCAGCAGCGCTCTGTGAGCGCGCGACAGCAGCGCGGCGTTCTCGACTCCGGCCGCGGCCGCCGATGCGAGCGCTCGCTCCACTTCGGCCTGAGCTTCCCGGAGTCGTCCCAGATCCTGCAGGACGATTCCCTTCGCCAGTCGAAGCCGCACCGTCGTCGCGGGATCTGCCGACTCAGCTTCGGCGAGTCCAGCCTCGTAGTGCGCGAGGGCATCGGTGTACTTGCCGCTCCAGTAGCAGGCGAGACCCATGCGGTGCTCCACGTTCGCCAGCGCGCCGCGCTCGCCGCGAGCAACCGCATCCGCGCGCGCGCGCTCCCACAGCCCCATCGCCACGTCGTACTCGCCGAGTCGCTGTCTTGTTCGCGCGAGAGTAGTCAGAATTTCCTCGCGTGGCGCGTCGACTATCGTCAGGTCCCTGTCAAGGTTGTCGAGAGCGGCAGCCAGATAATTGGCGGCCTCGCGGTTCGCGTATTTCTCCAGAGCCCCACGCCCCGCGGCGTGCAGGTACCTCACGGCTTTCCTCGCCAGCGACTGCGAGTGCGCGCGCGCGAAGTGAAGCGCGAGCTCGTCGGCGTGCGCGAGTGCCGTATCGCCGTAGAGACTCTCGAGTGCCTCCGCGATCGTCGCGTGCAGCAGCCGTGCTCGCGCCTGCCCCAGCTCGGAATAGATCACCTGTTGCAGCAGCGGATGCGTGAAGTCGTAATGAATCGCGTCGACGCTCCCCGTCTCCTCCAGAACGCGATGCGCCAACAGCTCGTCCAGTCCGGCGATGATCTCGCTCTCGGACAGGCCCGAGACTCTGGCGAGAGTATCGTACGGAGCGCGGGTTCCTATGACGGCCGCGAGATTCGCCAATGTGCGCGACTTGAGCGAAAGCCGGTCGACGCGATCCTTCACCACATCGCGAATAGTGGAGGGAAGTTGAACGGTCTCCATCTCCCAGCCCGTCCAGCGACCGTCCGTTTGCGACAGTGCCCCGGACTCTACGAGAGACTTGAGCGTTTCTTCCACAAAGAACGGGTTCCCGCGCGTCCAATCGTAGAGCATGGCCGAGAAGTGGCGCGTCACGCTCTTGTCCACGCCGAACAGCTGATGGACGATGTCCTCCACTTCCGCCTGGCCGAGAGGGCCCAGCTTGTGAACCGTTAGAAAGCCAAGCCGCAGCAGCGATTGCTCGGTGCTGCGCAGAACCGCGTTGGAGTCTCGCTCGGCCTCATTGTAGGTCCCGAGCAGAAATATTTTCTGTCCCTCGATCTGCCGGCCGACGAAGTGAAGCAGCTCGAGTGATGACGCGTCGGCCCACTGCAGATTCTCCAGCACGACGAATAGCGGCTGCTTGGCGGAGAGCCTCCCAAGGAACTGCGTGAAGTTCCAGAGCAGGCGCGCCTTGATTTCGGACGGATCCGCGCCGGCGGATGCGCGATCGTGCTCGGTCGACGAGCCGAGATTGGGGAACAGGTAGCCGAAATCGGCGGCACCCCCGCGACTCAGGACTGACAGCGTTGCCGGGTCCAGTTTTCGAACCAGCGGGAGCAGAGCATCGGAGAAGAGCGCGTACGGCACTCCAGTCTCAACGGGATACGCGCGCCCCACCGCCACTCTCCAGCCGTGTTTGGCCGCGCGTTCAGCCGCCGCGCTGGCCAGACGCGTCTTGCCGATTCCGCCCTCTCCCACGATGAAGACCGAGCGTCCCGCACCCTGAGCCGCTTCGTCGATCGCTTTTGACAGGAGTGAGAGCTCTGCACTCCGGCCGACGAGCGGCGCCTCATCAGGCCTTCGCATGGAGGCTAATGTACGAACGTTAGTTTTTTCAGCTAGGCTGATCGCCTTCCTCGCGCAAGATTCTCAGTTGCCTCTCCTCCTGGGTTTCCTGAGCGGCTTCATCAAGCACGTTGTTCATTTCGCGAGCGACCGCGATCGTCGTCTCCGTTATTCCGGCAACGTCATGCGGGGTTTTCCCGGAGCGTAAACAGGCGTCCGCCACAATTCCGCACCGGCGAAGCTCGGCAGCTTTTGGCCTCGATGCATTAGCTTCTAGCACCTCCCGCAATTAGTTGGGCGTACAGCGCACGAGGATAATGGTTCTGAAGAAAGGCACGAGCGGCTCAGGAAAGCAAACGCGTCACACGACGGCAATCGATCTCGCCACCCGAACTCGCGATCTCGAAGACGCGAACAAAACGGCCAGCTTTGTCGCGCACGAGTTGAACAACCTCCTCACCGTCATTCAGATCAATACCGAGTTTCTGCTCGAAACCGCCGGCGAAAACCCTGGCAGCGCGCAGGAGCTGGCGGAGATCCAACGAGCAGCCAGACGCGCGTCGATTCTGGCGCGCCAGCTGCTCGCGTCTTCTCGACTCGAGCCGTTCGATGCGAATCTCGCTGAGGCGGCCCTGAAGAAGAAATCGTTCGCCACCACCGGAAAATCGGGGGCCGCCGGACTCGAGAAGACCCACGGCGTCGCCGAGACGATTCTCCTCGTCGAGGATGAAGCCGCGGTGAGGACTCTCGCAAAAAAGATTCTTTCCCAGAAGGGATATCGCGTTCTGGAGGCCTCCGACGGCGCCATCGCTCTGAGGCTCGCCGCCGCTCACGTCGGCGAAATCGATCTGGTGCTGACGGACGTGGCGATGCCGAATCTGGGCGGACGAGGCATGGTGGAAGAGCTCAGGGAGCTCAGTCCGGGAATACGCGTCCTGTTCATGTCAGGCTACCCGAAGGAGGAGATCTTCCCGGACAAAGGGAGCGCCAATCGCATCCCCTATTTGCAGAAGCCGTTCACGGGCGAGACGCTTTTCACCGAGGTCCGCTCTGCGCTCGACTACGCGACGTAGTCTTACCGATCGCTGCTTCGGAATCGGCTGACGATCAGGCCGGCGAGAGCTGGCTGGTGCAATGTGGGCACCGCGTAGCAGCGCGGTCGATCGACATCCGGCAGAACGGACAATCTCGCTTGGGCGCATCGGCGGCTGGCTTGATGAAGATCTTCGAGATCCGCCAGGCGACAAATCCGATGATGACGAAGTTGATCGCGGCGGCGATAAAGTCTCCAACGCCAAATTTTACCGAGCCGACGCTCCACGTCGCTTTCTGCCACTCGCCACCGGGGCCGATTGCGACGACGATCGGCATGATGAAATCATCGACGAACGCCTTGACGAGCGTGGTGAGCGCGGTCGCTATTACGACCGCTATCGCCAGCGCCACAACGTTCTGTTTGAGCAGGAACTCCTTGAATTCTTTCAACATTGCCATGGCAGGATCCCGGTTGGAGAGCTCAGGCTGACAACGACAAGTTAGCGGTTCCCGGTGACGCCGCGCGAAGAGTCGCGAGTCTTCGGATGGCGGCAATGCCGGCGACCGGGCCCAGGGCGAGAATTACAAACCCCCAACGCCAGCCTGCCCTCTGCGCGATGAGCGGAACGAGCTGCATCGGCAGCATGGTAAGCAGGAACCCGAGCGAGGTTTGAACTGTAAGCGCCGTTCCGACTGTATGCGGGGGAACCGACTCGGTCACGAGCGTGCTGAATTGCGCGCTGTCGGCGATCACGAAAAACCCCCACGTCATCGCGAGGGCGCCGAGTATCCAGATCGGGCGGCCAAAGAGAATCCCGCTCAGGAGACAGCAGGATCCGCTCATGAAGAGAGAGATGGAAACGAGCCGCTCCCTGCCCCGTTTATCCGCGAACAGCCCGCCCCACACCGATCCCAGGCCGCCGATCGCGATCGTCGCGAACGCGAGAAGCGATATCAACCGTGGAGCGCGGAATCGTCCGCCGGCATTCGCGGCGACGCTGGCGGCGAGAAACGACGGGATCCACGTCCAGAATGCGTACAGCTCGAACATGTGACCGAGATAGCTTGCGGTCGCCAGCCTCCACTCCCGAACGCGGACCACGTCTCCGACGTGCTTCCACGAGAACGGGCGGGAAGTGAACGGGAACGGCCCATCGCGGTACCCGGCGGTAACGAGCAGAGCCGCAATCACCGCTCCGACACTCGAGGTGAGCACGACCGGCCGAAGGCCAACGTGCGGAATCGCTCGCACGAGGTAGGGAATGGCTTTTCCCACCGTCAGCGCGCCAACGATCACGCCGATGGCGAGCCCCCGCTGTGAGCGGAACCAGGTCGCCGTCATCTTCATTGCCGGCGGGTAGACACCCGCCAGAAAGAAGCCCGTAAGGAACCGCAGCACGAGGGCGGACGGGTAGCCAGGGGCCGCCAGAATCGCGGCGTTCACGGCCGCTCCAAACAGCGCACAGACGCTGAAAAGTCTCCCTGCCGGAATGACATCGGCGAGGTTCAGCACCGCGGCGACGGCCGTTCCGCAAACGAACCCGAGCTGGACGATGGTGGTCAGCCAGGCCGCTTCCGCGGGCGTCAGTCCCCAGATCGAGCGCAGCTGCGGGGTGACCGCGCTGGCCGAAAACCAGAGAGACATCCCCAATAATTCTGCAAAACCAAGTAACGCCAGCACCCGCCAGCGCGTCGAGTATGTGTCGGGCGACATCGTGAAAAATTAGCCTCGGTCAGACGCAACTTCGACATTGCGGCGCCGGGCCCAGTTTGAGTATTCAAATGCTGCTGCGACAATTCCAATTCCGGTGCACCCTGGGGCGTAATAGCACGCCTCATCCATGACGAACCCGTCACAGCCAGCTCCGCCGTCCCCGTCGTCTCCGCCGTCCCCGCCTTCCGCCCCCACTCCGCGGCCGACGGTCGCCACGTTGTCGCGCGATCTCGCGGATTTCCTCGTCGAGCTGTCGATCACTCTGAACAAGCACGCCATCTATCCCCAGAGCCACCCCCTCTTACACGGGGCGGTAGACGGAGTCGCGAATCGCCTGGGGATGTTGTTCGTGGGTGAGCGGGAGTCACTGTCGATCGGAGTCGCCCGGCGCCAGCTGATCATCGAGGGCGTTGCCACCGATCCCCTCAACGCGGTGCTCAAGGAGCTCGCCGAGCGTCTGCACGAGCACCACGTCGGCGCGGTGAAATTCCTGCGCGGAATCGGGCGCGACGAGTTGGGGGACGCCCTGGCGGCACTCTCTATCGATCCCGTTCGGTCGGAGAAACCCATTGGCCTCGACCTCGAGCGCGTCGGCGACCTTTGGCAGCACGTCCGATTCTTCCCGCTCACCTATGATCGACTGCAGCTCATCGAAGACGAGCCCGGCGGCGAGCCCCCCGGAGCGGATCAGATGGCGGCGGGACGAGCGACTCAGCTCTGGATCGGACTCGCACGCGCGGCGCTCGTATCGGACACCTCGAGTTCGGCCACAGTGCGGGACGCCGACGATAACACGGCGCTCGAGCCAGCGACCGTCGCCCGCGCTATCGACGAGCACCAGCGCGAAGAGGCCTACGATCAGGTCATTGTTGGCTACCTCCTCCAAATCGGCGACGAGCTCAAGACAGCCGAGGGGCCGGAGGCGGCGGGATTGCAGCGCCGCGTGTCGCGTCTGGTGGGTTCACTCAAGGAATCGACGCTCGAACGGCTTCTCGAGATGGGGGGCGACAAAGCCCAGAGACGGAGATTTCTCCTCGACGCCTCGCAGGGGGTCACCGTCGAGGCTGTAATCGACCTCGTTAAGGCTGCCTCCGCCGCCGAGGGACAGACAGTTTCTCACTCGATGCTGCGAATGTTGTCGAAGCTCGCGCATCACCCGTCGTCCGGCGGGCCGCGCGCCAGGACGGACCCGACGATTCGCGATGTGATGCGCCGCCTAGTCGACGACTGGAGCCTGGACGACCCCAATCCCGAGGCCTATCGCCAGGCACTCGAGAGCATGTCCAGTTCCAGGAACGTTGCCCCAAAGCCCGCGAGTGATGCGACTCCCACGGAAATCGAGCCCGAGCGGATGATTCAAATCGCGATCGAGGTCGGCGCCATGGGACCACAGATTCGCGCCGCGATGGTGGATCTGTGCAAAGCCGGTCGCGCCGAAGTTTTGCTGGACCTCGTCGAGCGAGCGCCAAGCGAAGAGGCTGGCGCACCAGTTTGGGAGTTTCTCAAAGGGAAGCGCATCCTCGACGACCTGCTCCAACAGCCACGCGTCGACATGCCGTTGGTCGCGCGGTTTGCCAAGCGCATTGGAATCGACGCCGCGCCAACGCTTCTGTCCGCCGCGGCGGTCTTCGACGACGCGAAAATCCGCGCCCAGTTCTACGACGTTGTTCTTTCTGCCGGCGACCAAGTGGGGGGAGCAGTAGTCGAGCGAATCGCCGACGCCCCTCCCGTTGTTCAGCGCGAGCTTTTGTCGCTGCTCGGCCGACTCAGCGCCCTGCCACCCGGTTTTTCCGCGATTAACTACCTTGCCAGCGATGAAGCACTGGTCCGCCGCGAGGCGGTGAGACTCCTGCTTCGCAACCCGGCGGAGCGCGATGAGACCATCATGGGCGCGCTCACAGACACCGACGACAGAGTCGTTTTCGCCGGTCTCACGGTTGCACAGGAGCGATGTCCGGCCGCTGGAATCGAGTTGATCAAGCAGCGTGTCGATCGCGGTGAGCTCGATTCCCAGCTTCGCACCATGGGAATCCGGATAGTTGCCCAACAGCGCACGCCCGAGACACTCGCCTGGCTTCTGAGCTACGTCGTTACCGAGGCTCACTGGCCGAGGAGACCGAAGCTGCGCCAGTCGACGCCGGAGATGCTGGCAGCGCTGAGCGTCATTGCGGCGTACTGGGGCAACCACCCCGGGGCGGAATCCATTATCACGCTCGCCGAGCGGAGCAGGGACCCCGAGGTCCGCGCGAAAGTTGCGCGCAGAGGGGCGATTCCCAAACTAGTCACGCCATTGAAGAATGAGTGATCCGATTCGGTTTCTGGTGTCATTCGGGCAAGCTGTCTCCACGATGGCTCTGTACAACGACGGACATCCCGCGCGCGAGCGCGCGGTAGACAGGTCTTACGGCTGCCTCCGCGACCTCCAGGCAAACGATCCCAATCCGCGTTTCTCGTTTCTTGGCGAAGAGACCATCTACCAGGAAACCGCGCTCCGCGAGCTCGGCGACTGGGAGTGGGGGACGCGCCTCGCGCAGGCCGGTGTGCAGCGCATCGAGCTTGATACCAATGTCACCCGCGAGCAGTACGAAGAGTTTCTCGAGGAGATGATGGCTCGCATCACTCTCTCGTTCATTGATTCCGCCGAAGCGAGACCAACCCGCCCCACCGGGATCAAGGTTGGGGCGCTCGGCATACGGGGAGAAACAAGGCATCTGCAGGAAGCGCTCGATGCTCCAGCGCCCGTCGCCACGATCTCGTACTCGCTCGGCGAGGAAGCCGCGTCGATTCAGTCGATGCACAAGGAAGTACTGGAGCGGGGCAAGCTGCCCCTGGCCGAAGCTGAAGCAGTCGTGCGCTCACTGTCGATGGCGATGCACGGCGATCAGGCGATGATCCTTCCGCTGCTTCAGCTGAGGGAGTTTGACGAATACACGACGACGCATTCGCTGAACGTCTCGGTGCTGGTGATGGCGCTGGCGGAATCCGTGGGCCTCGCGCCGCAGGACGTTCGCACGTTCGGCGTCGCGGGATTGCTGCACGATCTCGGCAAAGTGCACATCCCCAAGGACATTCTCAACAAGCCGGGCAAACTCACCGACCAGGAGCGTCAGGTGATGCAGGCGCACCCCGTCGCGGGGGCGAAAATGATCATCGAGAGCGGACGCCGTCTCGACCTTGCGGCGGCGGTGGCTCACGAGCACCACATCATGATCAACGGTCTCGGTTACCCGACGCACCATTATCGCCGCGATTGCCACAAGGCGAGCAAACTCGTTCACGTTTGCGACGTTTACGATGCACTGCGGACGCGCCGCCCCTACCGCGATGCGTGGGAAACGGAGCGGGTGCTCACTTATATCGAGGAGCGAGCCGGCACGGAATTCGAACCCGAGGCCGCCAAGGCCTTCGTGGGTATGATGCGCCAGGTCGAAGGCGGGATTCAGCGCTCACCAATGCCCCCGGCGAACGGGGCGGAGCCCTCTACTTCGCAAGGCGAAAACAAGGCGGATTCCGCCCCGCCCGCTGTGCCCGGCGCGTCCCCGAAAGCGCCCGAAGGATCGCCGTAGAGGGCCTCCTCCCGCAGTCGAAGCCACAATGCGTCGGTGCCGACACGTTTTCCGTTGCCCGCCAATACCAGTATTCGTCATCTAGATACGGTGGGATCGCCTGCACCTAATCAGGCGACTAGCGGTTGGAATAAGCGGTTGGAATAAGAAAGGGACGCCTCGAGACGTCCTTTTCTTATTTTCGTAGTAGCCTCTCCCATTTTCTCCGTTACGAGGCCTTAACTGGCTCGGACCTGACCCTCGATCGCGACCGACCCTTGTCGAGGAGTGGTTTGTCGAAGAGCATCCTCGGCTGAACTCGGGCCATGCCCGATGCATCGAGCCACTTCTCCAGGCCGTTCGCCAATCCCCGGCGTTCCGCCGGGCGCAGCGTACTGAACCCCTTGATCAGATCCGCTTGAATCACGCGCGGGGACCTTTTGACTAGATTCGCGCCGTGGCGTGTGAGGCGAAGCACCGCGCGGCGCCTGTCGGAGGCGTCGGACGTTCGCGTCACGAGGCCCTTCGCGATCAGCTGACTGACGACCTGCGAAACCGTGCTGTGCGTCGTCATAGTGACCGCCGCGAGATCCTTGACCGATTGATCTGGAGCGTCGCTCAGCGCCATCAGCACGAACAACTGCGCAGCGCTGACGCTCAATTCACGCTCGATGGCCTCCGCCGCTGAGCGAAGACCGCGCACCATTCGTCGCACCGCATTGATCGCGCGCGAGACGTCGGACTGCCTTTTTCTATTCGGCTTCGCCATGAGTGACCCTGTGGGTTTCGAGCCCACGGCCATGGGAATTGAGAGTCCAATGACGCCGACCAATGTAGCGGTGACCGGTGCCGGTGGGCCAGCCGCCCGTGGCCCGCTGCCATCCACCGCGACCGATGAGTGGTTCACCGCCGTAGCACGATGGATCGACATTTCAGGCTTGACCTACGTGGGCGCCGGCATAGAATTCAGCGCGTTAAAGCGGGCCTGCTACCTCTTCGTCTATTTTGATCGAGCGAAGGCTGGGACCAGCCGCGTGCGCTGCACGTTTTGCCGCCATTTCCGGCCCGTGCTCCGCGAGTGGCAGCGCGAGAAGCTTTCTCGCCGCCCGCTAGCAGTCGTCCTACGAGCCAGCGGGAGCCGCACCATGTCGCCAAAGCGATTCTGCGCGCGTATTGTCGTGACCCGGCCGGACACGCTGGTCATTTCCGCATCTGCCTTCGACGCCGCCATTTTGCGCGGCGTTTTTGGGGCGTCCGGCACTTCGCCGTGACGCGATTCATCACGCCTTCGGGCGAGAATTGGAGGGAGTATGGTAGATCGACTCGTTAGAAACATCTTGCGGATCGGACTGGGCGCTGCAGCCACGCTATTGTGCGTGGCGAGTCCCGGACGAGCGCAAGATGCGGGAACCATCTCCGGCGTAGTGATCGACGCTGGATCACGGGCTCCGGTCCCAACGGCCCAGGTGCAGATCGTCGGCACTACGCGCGCAGCCGCCACTGGCGACGACGGCCGCTTCCGCATCGTGGGAGTGAGACCGGGAACCTATCAGGTCCGCGTGCTGCGGCTCGGATATCAGGCCTCGTCGCAACCCGCCACCGTGACGGCCGGAGGGACGACTGAGCTGCAGTTCGCCCTGGGCCAGGCGGCGGTCAGCCTCGAACAAGTCGTAACGACTGCGACGGGCGAGAGCGAGCGCAAGCGCGAAATCGGTTCAGCCGTATCGACGATGCAGCCGAAGGTCGAACAGATAGCCGCTGCTCAGAACGTGAGTCAGCTCCTGACGGGAAAAGTTGCGGGCGTCGATGTACAGCAGGCCGGCGGCACGGTCGGATCCGGTTCGCGCATTCGTATCCGTGGCGCATCGTCACTGTCACTCACCAATGAACCGCTAGTTGTAGTCGACGGAATCCGCTTCAACAACAACGTCGCTAATAGCGCCACTATCGGATCTACGACGATCGGCGTCGGTGGCCAGGTGCCATCGCGGTTCAACGATATCAATCCTGAAGACATTGAGACGATCGAAGTCTTGAAGGGCCCCGCCGCAGCGGCCCAGTATGGTACTGCGGCCGCGAACGGCGTCATCCAGATCACGACCAAGCGCGGACGGTCTGGCAAGCCGGCTTGGACGACATACCTCGAGGGAGGGAACATCAAGGATGTCACCGACTACCCGGCTAACTACCTAACCACTTCGGCAACCAGCACGGCGACTGTCGCGCCATTTACCGGCACGCGCTGCACGCTTGACAGTCAGACCCGCGGCCTGTGCACGCAGGCTCCTGATTCCGTGTTTGTGTTCAATCCTCTCGTAGCGCATAGCCCCTTCCTTGATGGACGTCGCGGCGCGTATGGCGCCAGCGTGAACGGCGGAAGCGACCAGGTCACTTACTACGTGGCGGGCAATTACGACAAGCAGCAGGGCGTCTTCCAGACGAGTCTCGATCAGAGGGCGTCGGGACGCGCCAATGTCTCCATGCAAATGCGGGACAACTGGAATATCCAGATCGGAACCAGTTACCTCACAGATCACCTTCGGCTTCCTCAGAACGACAACAACACGCTGGGAATCATCTCGGCGGGATTGCTCGGCAGTGCGCGCGACAACGCAGTCACCCAAGGCTACCTGAGCGGAGCCACCCCGACGCAGATCTACGCGATCAACACGCGTCAGGACATAAACCGGTTCGAAAGCAGCATCAACAGCGCCTATCAGCCGCTCTCATGGCTGACCGCAACTGTCGTTTCGGGACTGGATTATCTAAATCGGTGGGACAACGAGTTAGTTCCGCCGAACAAGGTCAACTTCGGCTCGCTGCCCGACGGACAGCGTCAGTCGAACCCTTATAACATTTACAACTACAGCGCGAACGGAACCCTTTCGGCGGCGTTCACTCCCATCGAGGGGCTGAAGGCAACGACTAAGGTGAGCGGGCTCTTTAACAAGGAATTGATCCGGGGCACGCAGGCTTTCGGTGCCAAGCTACTTGGCGGAACGAGCTCCCTTTCCGGCGCCAGCGCCCGCTTTGCGGTGAGTGAGACGAACACGGACAACAAGACCATCAGCCGTCTCCTCCGCGAAGATCTCGCGTGGCGCGACCGCGTGTTCCTGAGCGGGGCTCTACGCAACGACAAGAACAGCGCCTTCGGACAGAACTTCGGGAGCATCAATTATCCGTCGGTGACTCTCTCCTGGGTGATAAACGAGGAATCGTTCTTCCCGAAAACGCCTTACTTCAGCTCGCTGCGGCTGCGCGCGGCGAACGGAAAATCGGGTCAGAAGCCCAACTTCCGTGACGCGATTACGTTCTTCAACGCCCAAACGGTAACCGTTGGTGGCGCCGACGTTCCAGGGATCACCGTAGGTGGAACTGGCAACCCCAACCTGCGTCCCGAGAAATCGAAAGAGACTGAGCTTGGCTTCGACGCCGGCTTTTTTGATGAACGGGTGGGAATGGAAGTCACGCATTACAACAAGAGAACCGACGATCTTCTGGTAGCAGTTCCGCTTCCACCCTCGTTGGGTCTCACCACGACCCAGTTCCAGAACCTGGGCTCGGTCAGCAACAAGGGTTGGGAATTCGTGATGAACACGCGCGTTCTCGACATGGAGCGCGTCGGCTTCGAATTTGGCCTCACTAGCTCCACGAACGACAACAAGCTCCTGACGCTGGGCAAACTCCCGACGGATAGCCCGGTGCCACCCATCGTAGTGAACACGCAGCAGCTTCATAAGGTGGGATTCCCGCTCGGGTCGTACTTCCAGCGCGGCTACACGTTCAGCGACGTCAATGGAGATGGGATCATAGCGCGCAGCGAAATCACGCTCACGCCTGATGTAGTCTACCTCGGCAACCCGCTTCCGACACACCAGTTCGGGTTCACGCCGACGCTGACGCTCAACAAGATGTTCACGATCTCGGCGTTTTTCGACCACAAGGGTGGTTACAAGCTATTCAATCTGACGCGCCGCTTCCGTTGCACGTTCTTCAACTGCCAGGAAGCGTACGACAAGACCACTCCGTTTGCTGACCAGGCCGCGGCAATCGCCGCCAGCGCGCTCGGCACGGACGCCGGTTACATCGAGGATGCGACGTTTACCAAGCTCCGCGAGCTCACGTTCACATTGCGAGCTCCCGAAGCGATGACTCGATATTTCGGACATGCCATGCTATTGAGCATCACCGGAAGGAACCTTCACACCTGGACCAACTATACGGGGTTTGATCCCGAGACCAACTCCAGTCCGGGAACGAATTTCAGCACCTCGGACTTCCTCACTCTACCACCCACGCGGAACTGGACTGCCCGCGTCACGGTCAACTTCTGAGCCACTTTCACTCACTGAGATAAATCAAATGCGATATAAAAACTCATTGCGCGATCGGCGGCTCACGCCGGCGCGCCTGGCCGCGGCCGGATTGCTCGCCTTGTTCGCGGCCTGCAACTCGGACAAACTGCTTACAGTCACCGATCCGGACGTAGCGAGACCAGAGGCGCTACAGGGCGCCGCCGCGTTGCCGGCGCAACGCGCTGGCGCGGTCGGAAACTTTGGAGTCGCCTACAACGGCGGTGCCGCCGACGTCGAACAGGTACATCTCTCTGCCTTGCTGTCGGACGAGTTCATCAACACCGAGACGTTTCCGACCCGCATCGAGATCGATCAGCGCGCCATGACTCTGCCCAACACGAGTCTGATCGGCACGTTTTTCGACCTGACACGCGCACGGTCGTTCGCCGATCTGGCGATTGACAATTACCGTCTCAGCGCCAAGACGGTGGGGGACAGCGCAGGCTTCCCTGAGGTGTTGTCGCTGAGCGGGCTCTCGTATGTCCTGTTCGCCGAGAACTATTGCGGCGGAGTGCCTGTCAGCAAGCAAAACACCGATGGGTCCTTCACTTTCGGCGCCGCGGAGTCGACCAACACCCTGCTCGACAGCGCCATCTCGAAATTCAACCAGGCGCTGGCGGTTCCACAGGCGACGATTCTTACCGCGACCTTCAAGCAGCTGGCGCAGGTCGGAAAGGGTCGAGCGCTGCTCGATCAGGGGAAGTACCCCGAAGCCGCGCTCGCCGTCGCCGGGGTTTTGACGACATTCCAGTACAATTACACTCATTCCGAAACAACGCCCCGCCAGAACAACGGTACATGGAGCCTGACTTCCAGCGTCGCCCGGTTCGGAGAAGCCGACGCCGAGGCAGGCGTCGGGCTGCCGTATCAGTCGGATGGAAACCTGAAAAAGACCACCGGCTTGGTCGATCCGCGAGTGGCGGACAGCGTTTCCAATCGCGCCGGCCAGGGCAACAAGGGGTTCGACGGGACAACCGTTCAATGGGTTCAGGCAAAGTACCCGTTGCGTTCTTCGGTGGTCACGATTGCCGACGGCGTCGAAGCTCGCCTGATCGAGGCCGAAGCGTCGCTGAAGGCGGGTGATGCGGCGGGCGCGCTCACCACACTTAATGCGTTGCGCAGCAACGCCGCCCTTCTGGCACTCCGTGGATATCCAGCGGCGTCGCTGCCGCCCCTGACGTTGCAGGTCACTGCGGCTGCGCAGCAGGATCAACTCTTCAAGGAGAGAGCTTATTGGCTCTATCTGACCTCACACCGGCTGGGTGATCTTCGCCGGTTGATCCGGCAGTACACCCGCCCGGTGAACACGGTCTTCCCGAATGGCGCTTACTTCAAGGGAGGCTTATACGGGACGGATGTGAACGTGCCGGTACCCTTCCAGGAGCAGAACAATCCCCAGTACGACAAGACGGCCTGCAAGCAGGATGTAGCGTAGGCCGATAGCTGCTGGATGAGAAAACAAGCGCTCCGCCGGGAGATCACCTCGGCGGAGCGTTTTGTTTTCTTGGCACCTTGCGACTCGGGACAAGCTGGGTTTTAGCCGCGATTCTCCACTAGGTCGAAGACGCTTCCTTGGTGTGGATGTAAATAACCCCTGCGACGGCGTTGGTACCCTGCGACGACGTGCCGTTGATTCCGCTTTGAAGCTCGATGCTCTCGACGGAATCCGTCGACATGTCACGCAGCGCGGCTACATCGGTAAGACGAGCGCCATCGATGAGCACCAGAGGACTGTCAGACCCCGCGAGCGCGATGGTGCTGCGACCGCGTTTCGTCGTAATGTTGCGCGGCCGTCCATAACGATCCTCGGCGAAGTTGTATTGTCTCGCGCGGCGGCGCAGGAGGTCCCAGACATTCGTCGATGATGAATGGGCTATCTCGTCGGAGCTGATGAAGTCGGCGCGAGCGGGGGATTCAGTAGAACGACGGCCGGCCGTGGCGCAGCTACTGAGAGAAGCTGCGAAGAAAATTCCGGCGACGGGAACCCAATTGAAGTGCCGCATTCCACACTCCCGGGAAGCAGCTCACCACCTTCGGCAAGCTAGCCACCGGGCACCGCAAACGCCAGCGAAATCTGTGCAGGAAAAGATGACCCGGGTGGGTCTCGAACCCACGACCTACGGATTAAAAGTCCGTTGCTCTACCAACTGAGCTACCGGATCCAACGGCTTAATCTGTTTGCAATTATAACCGTGAGACCCTCCCCAGTGAACGCCCCAAGTCGGGAGTTTTGCGGGGGGAAGTGCGATCAAGCAAGGTTGACAACGCTCTCTGCAAGAGCGTCTGCCTCAGGCTTCCTTTAGCTAGTTGGTGATGATCCCCACGGACCTACCTGCTGTCTTTTCCTGTCTCGATGAACCTGACACACTGGCCCTGGTTCTCGAAGGCGAAGATGACCCAGCCGCCGTTCTTGCACTCGTCCTTTGTAGCAGGGTCGCCCTGAAAGCTCAGCGAACCGCCAAAGACCACACCAGCCGGATTGCAGCTATACGGGCCGCTCCCGCAACCGAAGTTGCCGTTTGCCCCCTCGACGGTGATCACGTTGGCGCCCGGGACGAGGAACGGCCCGATATTGAAGGTCTTGAGTGACGATGAAGCGGCACCGGCAAGTGCTGCATCGGTCCGGCTGCCCGTCGTTCCAACCAGTGCGCCGTTGACGAGTACGGCGGCGAAATCATCGGCGGCAACCGATATGGAGCCTGAGATCGGAAGCCCTACGTTGCTGAAGGTCTTCGAGAAGGTGAACTCCGCCGGAAAGGCCGGGACAGTTGCGCCGGTGATCCCGGCAGCCCAGATCCAAGTCGCTCCTGGAATAGTCGATAGAGGCGCCGTCCAGCCGGTCCCGGCATATCCGTACTGGGTTGCCCCTGCCGGACAGGGCGAGGGCGAGGAGGCGTTCAGGCAGACGTTTTGGGACGCCGGCAACCACGTCGGATCGGACGCAAACGATGTCGTCGTCGTCGCGAGAGCCTCCGCAAAGAGGGGCGCTACCGTCGATTTTCCCGCGTTCGGGGCGCTTGGCAATTCCGAGCAGGTAGAGAGAACTAAGAGCGCCGAGGCAAGTAGTGAGATTGAAGCCGCAAAACCTCTAAAAGCGGTGGGCATGAGTACACTCCGGACGGAGAACGGACAGGAAATACGCATAACGGATAGGGATACCGATACGAGAGTTGTTGTCAATAGTATTGGGCCGGCACGCATCCGGGAGATATCACAAATCTTCGTTGAGTGCGACTGAGAGGCCTCCAGCCCGCGATACAGGTGACTCCGGTGCCTCAGGACCAGAAACAATCGTCTCCCGAGTAACCCGAGTAACGGGTGCGAAAATGCCATTTACCTTCCCAAAGGTCAACGCGGTAATTCGTGCTGTAAGGATGTCCCGCCAGCGCGAGATTGCGGCTGCGCGGATGGCTGCACTGGAGGAGAGCAACCATCTCCTTCAGACCCAGGCCCGCCAGCTGGAACACCAGACCAACGAAGCTCGCGAACTCGCGCACGAGCTGGCTCTTACCAACGAAGAGCTGCGCGCTGTAATCAGCGAGGCGAGGAAGGCCTGGGCCGCGGCTGACGCCGCTAATCGGTCGAAGGCCGAGTTCCTCACCGTAATGAGTCACGAGCTGCGGACTCCGCTCAACTCTATCGGCGGCTACGTTGACCTGCTGGAGATGGAGCTGCGGGGCCCGCTCACCGACGCACAGAAATCCGACCTCGGGCGTATCAAGCGGAGCCAGCACCACCTGCTGGGCATCATCAACGACATTTTGAACTTCACCCGTCTCGAGGCTACCGAGGTCAAGTTCGACATCATCGATGTCCCGCTTCGCGCCCTGATCAAGGACCTCGACGCCGTAGTCAGCTCGCTCGCGCGCGCCAAGTCCATCGCTTACCGATGCGATTCGCCCCCCGCCAACGTGTTCGCGCGCACCGATGCGGACAAGCTTCGCCAGATCATGATCAACCTTCTCTCCAACGCCGTGAAGTTCACGCCCGAGGGTGGACGCATCAGGCTTTCGTGCACGGTACTGGAGAAATCGGTGTCGATCCACGTCAAAGACAACGGCCCTGGCATCCCGCAAGACAAGCAAGAGGCCGTGTTCGAGCCATTCGTACAGCTCGATCAGGGCCTCACGCGGACTACCGAGGGCACCGGACTCGGTCTGGC
>DATHGO010000196.1:0-12301 GCA_035317585.1 Gemmatimonadaceae bacterium
ACGCAAAACTTCGAGTATCCCAAGAACGGGCAGCCAAAGCCCTCAGGGTTCGTGGCGAGAAGCACGATACGAGCGGAGGTTCACCGGCTCGAGGACCTCGGAAAGATCATCGACGCATCGATCGCCAGCGGCGCCACTGAAGTGTCGGGGGTTCAGTTCCTGGCTACCAACACGGACGAAGCACGACGAACCGCGATGACAGAGGCAGTGAGACAGGCGCGCGCGGACGCCGATGCGATGGCGCGGGCAGCTGGTGGCAGTCTCGGACGTCTGATTGCGCTCAATTCGGGAGGGATCTCCCAACCCATCTACAATGCTCGGCAGAATGTGCAGTTAGAGGGCGCAGTGCTAACGTCAGCTGGCGCGTCCCCGACGAGCATTGTTCCGGGCGATCTCATTGTTACCGCGCAGGTTTTTGGTCGCTGGGAATTTGTCGCGGGCCCGTCCCGCTAAAGGAAAGCCGGCCTAGGGCCAGTTGAATACCGAGGCCGGCACCGACCTCTCGCGGTTGTTGTAGATGTCGCGCGGCTCGACGCGGAACATCCGCGTGAGGTCGGTGGTGATCAAACGCACCTCCCACCCGTGACCTCGCGGCCCCCTGACCGGAAATGCCAGGTCGGCTCTGAGTGTTCGACGCGATTGCGGCGGAAACGCCGTGAATACGCTCACGCCAACTGAAGAGTAAACGGGAGTATTCACCCCGAAAGGGGAATCGCCGGCCCACAGCTTCCCTGCTTCCGCGAACCCTGCCACCGCAATTGTTGCGAGATCCTTGTAGCGGCCAAAGAGGTACCGGTCCTCGACATGAGCGACTATCCGCCGGGCTCCTCCGACATCGGCTGTTCTGAAGCCACGCAGCCCCCCATCCAGGTCCGCGAAAGTGAGCTGAAATGGAATCCTCTGCTTCCAGCCAGCGCTCCACTTGAGATCGGACATCACGGTATGCCTGTTGATCGGCTTCACGTAAAACGCGGCACGTCCGTGCGCCAGCATTCCGTCCCAATTGCCGTCCTCATCGCGACGCCCCTCACCGGCGACGTCGAGTGCCGCGTAAGAAATGGGTGACGCCACACCGAGATACAGGTCACTCGATCCAAACCAGTCGCGCTCGTTCCCGCGCAGAAATCTCGCGCCCTTCCCCAGTAGGGTCGCGAGCTGAATCCCGGTACGGAGATCCTGCGTGCCCTCCAGCGCGTCGAAACCGCTGACGCGCACGAAGTGGACATTGCGCACTCCCCACAGCGCATTGAGTCGGGCCGTCTGGTGCTTCACGTACCTGTTCATCAACGCCTGACTCGTGTCCGCCACGAGCGCCGTATCAGTGACCCGGATGGGCGACGTCGCCGGACTCTCGTCTTCGAACGAGATCGACCCGCCAATGAGCGCCAGACGCCCGAGCGGGGGGCCGATTCGCGCTATGCCGCCGATGTCGCTATAAGAGCGTTCCAGCCGTATTGCCGCCGGGTCAGCTCCCGGCCTCCGGAAATAGAAGTATCCATTCGAGTTTCCGGCCGTGGTTCGCCAGGAAAGCTTCTGCAGGTCGGTGAGAAATGGGTGGCTCACCTCTGTCGACCAGTCGCTCCCCAGCTCTCGACGTCCCCCCTCCAGCCGAAACTGGTATGGTCGTCCGAGAAACTGATAATCCATCGCCTTGCCGGCGTAAATGTCCCTGAAGTGCGCACCCTTTTTCCACCCGCCTTCCAGGTGCGCGGCGCTACCGAGGAGATTGTCCTCCCCCAGTGTCACTGCATGCACCACGGTACCGCCGCCGAAGCCGACGCTCAAGATCAGAGAGACTTCGTCCACGGTGGCGACGCTGAGCACGACTCCACCCTGTCCGTCCGCAAAGGCGAGCACGGTCGCGTCGGCGATGAACGGCTGCGCCCGGAGAATGCGCTCGGACTCCGCACGTCTGACTTCCGTGCACTTGTCACCCAGCTGGAGAGCGAGGTACCGCCGGATCACCGACTCCCTGGTCGTTACGTGCTCCCTCGCGGCGAATCGCCCCAGTCGCTTCCACATGTTATTGCCGGTGATGCGAAAGGGGGGGCTCGCATTGATGTCGATGCGACTGATAATCTCCCCCTTGCAGGTGACGGGGAGGCCGCTCAGACTTTGGGGCTGCACATTTGTCGCCGACGCGGCGGCGAGCAGCATTGCCAACGTACCCTGTCTAAGAGAGATCACTCGTGTCGTCCGCGCGCAAGCCGGTTCGAGCCTGCACAGTTGCTGTTACCGCCAGCATCCGCCCGGATGGGGATACCAGTCGTGTTCGGCTGACCGCCGCCTACGTGACCGCCCTGGAAAATGCAGGGCTTGTACCACTCATCGTGCCTCCACTCTCAAGCGCCGACGCCGCGTCGGCGGTTCTCGATTCCGTCGCGGGCCTGGTGCTAACTGGCGGCGAAGACGTCGATCCCGCACGCTACGGCGAAAAACGCCACGAAAAAGTACGGAACGTGAACCCCGCGCGCGATGCAGCCGAAGTCGCGCTGATCAAGGAGGCAAAGGATCGTGGAACTCCGGTGCTCGCAATCTGCCGGGGAATTCAGATTCTGAACGTTGCCCTCGGGGGTACTCTGGTTCAGGACATCTCGTCGCAGTGCCGGACCAACATCGAGCACGATGACGAGGGCGCCCGGGATTCACGCTCGCACGAGATCTCCGTCGAGCCGAATTCCCTCATCGCCGAGGCGGTCGGTACGGAACACCTGACAGTGAATTCCTTCCACCACCAGTCGGTGAAGAGTGTTGCTGAGGGAATGCGCGTGACCGCACGATCCCCGGACGGAGTCATCGAAGGAATCGAGTCCACGGACGAGGATTGGTGGGTGATGGCTGTTCAGTGGCACCCCGAAGAGATGACGGGCGCGGTGGAACCATGGGACAGGGGCTTGTTCAAGGCGTTCGCGCGGAAGCTCGAAGCGTAGTGGAGCTTCCCCGGATTCTTCACGTCGACTCCGGGCGCAGTTGGCGAGGCGGCCAGCGTCAGGTATTTCTGCTCGCCAGCGGACTTCGCGATCTCGGCTATCGAACGCTCGTGGTTGCGCCGACCGGTTCCCCACTCATCAGGCACGCCGAGCATGCTGGACTTCCCACCTATCGCCTGACTCTGCGCGGCGAATGGGACATCCGCTCCGCGCGTGAGCTCCGCGCCGTCGCTGGGGAGTGGGACGCGGGCGTCGTGCACGCGCACGATGCGCGCACACACTCGATCGCGAGGCTGGCACTCCTCGGAAAGAGAAAAACGCGTCTGGTGGTCACGCGTCGTGTCGCGTTCCCGCCGAAACAGGTCCGCCTCAAATATCGGCACGGCGTAGACGCGTTCATTGCCATCTCGCAGGCGGTAAAAACCGCCATGGTTAACGCGGGCGTTCCGGCCGATCGAATCGAGGTCGTCTACTCGGGAGTCCCCTCCCCGCAGGTGAAGCGTCCGCGCAACTGGCGACGTGAGCGTGGCTGGCCTCCCACCGCGGTGATCTGTGGAATTGTCGGGGCGATGACACAGGAGAAGGGTCTCGATACGGTGGCGGGGATAGCGCGTCGTCTGCCCGGTGAGGTTTTTCGACGCACGCGCCTCGTCCTGCTTGGGGGAAAGGGAAAAGGAGGGACGACCGTATCCGGCGTGGAAGGATTCGACGCCGGATTTGTCGAGGAAATTCATGACGCCATGGCGGGCCTGGACGTCCTCTGGCATCCCGCCCGATCGGAGGGTCTGGGCACATCGGTGATCGATGCCATGGCTCTGGGAGTTCCACCGATTGCATTTGCGGTCGGTGGTCTGCCCGAACTGATCGAAGATGGCAAGAGCGGTCTACTCGTGCCGGCCGGTGACGTCGCCGGTTTCGTCCGCGCCGCCGCGGCTCTTATCAGCGATGACGGTCTGCGCGCGATGCTCGGCGAAGGAGCGAAATTGCGGGCCCGGGAATTCGACGCTAAGCGGATGATCGAACGAACGGCTGAGGTGTACAACAGAGTGGTCGCGGGGTAGCGAGTATTCACCTGGTTCTTCTATCTTGCCTGTAGAACCGCCCCCGCCCGTAGCCACCCATAGCAGCGGAATTGAATTGATCTACATCTGTATTCCGACCTACAACGAGGCCCAGACCATCGGTGTGCTCCTGTGGCGCATTCGCCGGGTGTTTCAGGATTACTCGCGCGAGTACGAGATCATCGTCTACGACGATGGCAGCACCGACGGCACCCGCGAGACGCTGGATCCGTACGCCGAGGTGATCCCGCTCACTATTCTGCGCGGCGAGGAGCGCAAAGGGTACGGGGCCGCGCTGGACAAGCTCATTCGCGAAGTGTCGCGGCGTACTCGTTATGCTCGTCGTGATGCCCTTGTCGTGATGCAGGCCGATTTCACCGATCAGCCGGAACACATCCCGGAGCTCGTCAAGCCGTTCGAAGGCGGGGCCGATATCGTGGCGGCACGGCAGGAAATGACCGAAGCCCCGGCACCCGTGCGGAGACTTCGACGCTTTGCGGACTGGATGCAGCGCGCAGGTCTCCTCAAAACGGATGCGACGGATCCCTTTACGACATTCCGCCTCTATCGAATCTCAGTGCTGCGGGAGCTGCTCAAGACTCTGGGGGACAAACCGGCGGTCACAAGCACCGGCTGGGCCGCCAACATCGAGCTGCTGCTCAAGGCACGCCGCTTCGCGCGCAGAATCGAGAACGTCGATCTCGCTCCTCGATACGATGTGCGCACGCGCGAGACGCGGGTCCGCCCCGTCGCGGACGCATTGAATCTCTTCCGCTTCAGTCGCAGGGCGCGGCTCCTCGCGGCTCCAGCGGGAGGCAGCGCGTGAGGCGTCCTCTCGTTTCGCATGTTGCTATTCTCGCCGTTGCGACCGCGACTGGATCGTGGGCGCAATCAATACCCACGCCGGCCGCAGCGCCGACCGTTGTGGCGTCCACCGTGAAGACGGCGAAGGTTCCTTTCGGACCCGGCGAACGTATGGAGTACGACGTGAAGTTCGGCGCGCTCAGAGTCGGAAGCGCGCACATGGAAGTCGTCGCGCTCGACAACCTTCGCGGCCGAGCCGCCTGGCACACTGCGTTCTGGGTGCAGGGCGGAAATTTCCTGTACCGCGTGAACGACGTGTACGAAAGCTGGATGGACGCAGAGACCCTGTCGTCCCTTCGCTTCGTCCAGAACCTCGAGGAAGGCGGGAAGGAGATCGAGAGGAGATTCGAGATCTATCCCGAGCGGGGCATCTTCGTGCAGACTTCGAAGAAGCCGCCGAAGGAGGAGAAGTCGGTCAGTCAGCCGCTCGATGACGGATCGTTCCTGTACTTCCTCCGCACGATTCCGCTCGTCGTCGGCCAGACTTATTCCTTTGACCGCTACTTCCGGCCGGATCGGAATCCGGTTCGAATAACCGTTCTTCGCAAGGAGAGGATCAAGGTTCCTGCCGGCACCTTTGACGCGATCGTTCTCCAGCCCATGATCAAGACCAAGGGAATCTTTTCCGAGAATGGGCACGCGGAAGTCTGGCTGTCGGATGACGATAGACGCATCATGCTCCAGCTGAAATCGAAGCTGTCGTTCGGCTCGCTCAATCTTTTTCTCAAGTCCTACTTCCCATCGCCAAATCCGTAGGCGGTAACAGGGGTCCCCGCCCTCGACCATCGAAAGGGGTAGGGGCGAAGCCAAAGAGCGCGCCTTCCGAGCCCATCGCGGAAGTCGATCTCTCGAGAGTCCGCACCGTACCAATCGAGCGGCGCCCCAACAAAGTTGCCGCCGCCGAATTCGCGTCCGCCCCGGGCGCTGACCGTAGCTTCGCGGCATTCCTGAAATCGCTCCCCGATGTTCTGGTGGCGCGCGATTTCTTGCGCGTGGTGGACGCGATCGCCTCTGCCGCAAAGACCAGGCGTGCAGTCGTCGTGATGCTCGGCGGCCACATCGTGAAGACGGGCCTGTCGCCACTTCTCATCGAGCTGATGAATCGCCGGGTCATCACGCATCTGGCGATGAACGGCTCGGCGGCAATCCACGACTATGAGATCGCCCGCTTCGGCGCCACCTCGGAAGACGTCGCCCGGGGTCTGGTGGACGGAACTTTTGGCATGGCGGAGGAAACCGGTCGCGGCATGAACGAGGCCTTCGCGGTCGGGATGAAAAACGGCTGGGGGATGGGCGAGGCTCTCGCCCGCGCGCTCGAGAATCTTCCGCTGGCGAATGGCGATCTGTCGGTGCTGCTAGCCGCCTACCAATTGGGAATCCCCTGCACCGTTCACGCGGCTATTGGCGCCGAGATCATTCATCAGCATCCGGCGGCGAATGGGGCGGCGATCGGAGACACGAGCCACCGCGACTTCCGTCGGCTGGCAGCGTCGCTTCCCGTGTTGCACGAGGGCGGTGTGGTCCTCAACCTCGGTAGCGCGGTGATAATGCCGGAGGTATTCCTGAAGGCGCTGACGATCGCGCGGAACCTCAACGGCGGAAAGCCGACCGGATTCACCACCTGCGATCTCGACATGCAGCGCCACTACCGTCCGCGCGTGAACGTGGTCCAGCGCCCGACTCAGGGGAGCGGGAAGGGCTACGAGATCACGGGGCACCATGAGATCATGGTCCCTCTTCTGACCTGGGGAATCGTCGAGGCGCTGGAGAGTTGAAGGACTGCAACTGAACGGGTGCCAACTGGGAACGCAACTGAACGGGTGCCAGACGTCAGTAGCGTAGTTCCGAGTGGTTAGTTCACGACGTCCGGACTTGCCTCAGCGGCATTAGCGGCACACGCCGTTGCCTCTGCTTCGATCAGCGGTAGAAAAGTCAGGGCGTAGTGAACTCCAAGCTGGCATCTACGCTACTGACTTCTCGCACCCGTTCTGTTGCAGTTTGAAGCCTAGTACCGGGTCAGCCTCGTCCCCGAGAACCGATCCCTTAACCGCGCAGCCGTTCCCGGCGCGAGAACTCTGATCCCCAAGTACAGCAACCCACCGACAATAAGTACCTTGATCGCGAGGCCCACGATGAAGAAAGTGAGGCCAACCAGTCCGCCGAAAAGCTTGAACACCATGCCCACGGCGAAGAGGCCCAGCATGGCGAATAGGCCGATCATGAAAATGGCGCGTAACATGACGTTCTCCAATACGGTGACAGATATCCCTACGATACAGCCGGCCGGGTTGTTTCACGAGAGGAAATGCGGCGGGGCGGAGAGCTGAGCGGAGAGGTCATCGTCGTGGGTGGAGGGCTGATCGGCCTCGCGATCGCCGCGGAGCTGGCCGAACGCGAGGTGTCCGTCACCCTGATCAGCGAGAGGCGCCCCGGGGAGGCCTCTCCGGCCGCCGCCGGAATGCTGGCGCCATCCGTCGAGCGAGCGTCCGGGCCGGCCCACGATTTCGGAATCGCTGCGCGCGATCGCTATCCGTCCTACGTCGATTTCCTCGCCGAGCGAACCGGCGTCAGAGTGCCCCTCAATCGACTCGGCATCCTTCAGGTGGCGCTCACCGAAAAGGGCATCAAGGGGCTCAAGAAGACCGCCCTCCCGACCAGCCGCTGGATCGACGCCAGAGAGCTGAAGGACCTCGAGCCCGCCCTATCCCACGGACTAGGCGCGATGTTCAGTCCCGACGATGGCGCAGTCGACAACACCGTGTTGCTCGCGGCGCTCGAGAAACTCTGCGCGAACAACGATCGGATCACGTGGGTGAATGCCGGTGTGGTAGCCGTCGAGCCGGCGCGAGACTCGTGCACGGCAAAGACTGAATCGGGGGCGGCATATACCGCTCGCCGCGTCGTGATCGCCGCCGGCGCATGGGCGGGAAGAATTTCCGGAGCGCGGTTCGCCCAAGCTGTAGAGCCGGCGCGTGGGCAGCTCGTGTCGTACTCAGCGTCACCGCTCCGCCACGTCGCTTACGGGCCTCGCGGGTACGTCGTGCCACGCGGGGATTTCACGATCGGCGGCAGCACAATGGAAAACGTCGGCTTCGATACGAGCACTACCACCGCCGGGTTGAAAAAAGTCCGCGCCGCGTCGGAAGAGATTTGTCCGGCGCTCGCTTCCGTGCCAAGAAGCGATGCGTGGGCGGGCCTCCGCCCAATCACGTCCGACATGCTCCCTATACTCGGCCCCGATCCGGAGCGTCCGTCGCTCATCTACGCCTGCGGCCATTCGCGCAATGGCGTGCTCATGACCCCCCTGACGGGGGATTTAATCGCCGATCTCGTGACAGAGTCACCACTTAGCCGCGACTTGTCACAATTTCGCCCCGACCGCTTTTGATGTAGATTCCGTTGGCTCAGCGGACCCTCTCCTCCCCGCGAGCCCCAACAGATGCCAGATACTCTCTATCAGATCATGGGGCGCCACCGCGCCGAGCCTCTCCCCGAGCGCAAACCATCGTGGCTCAAGGTGAAGGCGCCGGGCGGCCCCAACTATATGCGGCTCAAGCACTTGATGCGTGAGCTCGACCTCCATTCCGTGTGCGAAGAAGCGCATTGCCCCAACGTCGGTGAGTGTTGGGAGCATGGTACGGCCACATTCATGATCCTCGGCGACGTCTGCACCCGCAACTGCGCCTACTGCGCGGTCGCCCACGGCCGGCCGCCCAAATACGACATCGCGGAGCCCTATCGCGTCGCGAAGGCGATCTCGGAAATGGGACTGCGGCATGCCGTGATCACTTCGGTCGACCGCGACGACCTTCCCGACTTCGGCGCCTGGGTTTTCGCGGAAACGATTCGCCTGATCCACGAGAAGATCCGCGGCTGTTCGGTCGAAGTTCTCGTTCCCGATTTTCAGGGCAACGAGGACAGCATCCGCACGGTACTCGAGGCAGGTCCCGAGATCTATAATCACAACACCGAGACGGTGCCTCGACTCTACAAGAAAGCGCGGCCGGGAGGTCGTTACCCAAGGGTGATGGAGATCTTTCGCTACGCCAAGCGCATCGCACCCGACATTCCGACCAAGACTGGCATGATTCTCGGCATGGGTGAGACTATCGAGGAGGTCGTAGCAGTCATGCGCGATCTGCGCGACGTCGATGTCGACATTCTCACACTCGGACAGTACCTGCGCCCGTCAGACGCGCACATCAAGCTCGATCGCTATTACACTCCTCAGGAATTCAGAAAACTGTACGAGATTGGAATGGAAATGGGATTTCGCCACGTTGAATCGGGTCCACTCGTTCGCTCCAGCTATCACGCGTGGGAGCAGGTACAGGCGGCCGGCGTATGAGCACTGAAGCAAAGCGCCCTCCCGCGCCGGCGCAGAAGCAGAAAGAGAAGGGCGCGCCCAGAGACAACGGCGCCGATGCCGCGCCGGCAAGTGAGCTCGCTGGAACGACGCCGGAGATCCGGCGCGAGCTGCTCCATTCGATGCTTCTCCAGCGACGCTTCGAGGAGCGCTGCGCCGAAGCGTATGCGCTCGGCAAGATCGGCGGGTTCTGCCACCTCTACATCGGACAGGAAGCGATCTCGACCGGTGTGATGTCGATGATCCGCCCCGACGATTACGTGATCACGGCCTATCGTGATCACGGGCAGGCGCTCGCACGCGGAGTGAGTCCACGCTCCGTCATGGCGGAATTGTTCGGCCGGAAGGACGGATCCTCCGGCGGCAAGGGCGGCTCCATGCACATCTTCGATGCCAAGACCAACTTCCTCGGCGGACACGGCATCGTAGGCGGCCACGTTCCGATTGCCGCCGGAGTAGGATTCGCGATCAAGTATCGCCGCGGCAATCAGGTCTGCATCTGCTTCTTCGGAGAGGCAGCGGTCAACATCGGCGCCTTTCATGAGGCCTTGAATCTGGCCTCGTTGTGGGATCTCCCCGTCATCTTCATCATCGAGAACAACCGCTACGGCATGGGGACCGCGATCTCGCGCTCCACCGCCAACGAGGACGTGCTCATCCGCGCCAAGGGCTATCGAATGGAAGGCGAGTCGGTCGATGGACAGGACGTTTTCGCGGTGCGCGAGAGCATGGCTCGCGCTGTCGAGAGAGCACGGAAGGAGAAACGCCCGACGCTGATCGAAATGAGAACCTACAGGTTCATGGGTCACTCGATGTCGGACGCGGTGAGCGGGACCTACCGTACCAAGGACGAGCTCGAAGAGAACATGAAGCGCGATCCGATCCTCGTCCTTCACAACAAGATCTACGAGTCGGGCGAGCTGTCCGAGGGCGAGATGAGCAAGATCGACGACGAGGCGAAGGCGATCGCGCAGGATGCCTGGGACTTTGCCGACGCCAGCCCCGAACCGCCGCTCGAGAATCTCTACACCGACGTCTACGCGGACACGAGCTCCTGATATGGCAGTAGTCACTTACCGCGATGCATTAACGCAGGCGCTCCGCGAAGAGCTCCAGCGCGACGACCGCGTCTTCCTCATGGGAGAGGAAGTCGCGCAGTACAACGGCGCTTACAAAGTCTCGAAGGGATTGCTCGACGAGTTCGGCCCCATGCGAATCGTCGATACTCCGATCACCGAGCTCGGTTTCGCCGGCGTCGGCGTCGGCGCGGCGATGGTTGGGCTCCGCCCGATCGTCGAGTTCATGACGTGGAACTTCGCGCTGCTCGCCCTCGACGAAGTGGTGAACGCCGCCGCCAAGATGTTTTACATGTCGGGCGGACAATACAAGATCCCGATGGTCTTCCGTGGGCCTAATGGCGCGGCACTTCAACTCGGAGCGCAGCACTCTCAGGCGTGGGAGAGCTGGCTCGCTCACATTCCCGGACTCAAGGTTTGCACGCCCGGCACACCAGCCGATGCAAAGGGACTTCTAAAGTCAGCCATTCGAGACGACAACCCCGTGGTCTTCCTCGAAGGCGAGATGCTCTACAACACCAAGGGCGAAGTGCCCGAGGGTGAGCACATCGTTCCGCTGGGTGTGGCGGACTTGAAGCGTCAAGGCGATCACTGTTCGGTGATCACGCACGGCAAAATGGCACTGGTAGCCATGCGCGTAGCTGACGACCTGGCTAAGGAAGGAATCAACATCGACGTCGTCGATCTCCGCACGGTGCGTCCTATCGACGTCGAAGCGATCGCGCGCTCGGTTCAGAAGACGAATCGCGCCGTCGTTCTCGAGGAAGGATGGGAGATCTGCGGCATGGGATCACAGGTCGTCGATTTCATCCAGCGCGAATGCTTCGACGACCTCGATGCGCCGGTGCTGCGCGTGCACCAGGAAGACGTGCCGATGCCCTACGCCAAGAACCTCGAGAGAGCGGCGAAGCCCGACGCCGGCAAGACGATCGCGGCGGTCAAGAAAGTCATGTACCTCGACTGAGCGACTATGGCAACGAAAGTCACGATGGAAGCGCTGTCGCCGACGATGGAAGAAGGGCGCCTCGTCAAATGGACCAAGAACGAGGGCGATCAGGTCAAAGCCGGAGACGTGCTGGCTGAGGTCGAGACCGACAAGGCGATAATGGAGCTGGTCGCGCGCGGCGACGGGACGCTTCGCAAGCGTCTGGCGAACGAGGGGGATTCGTCTCCCGTCGGAACTCTGCTGGCGGTGATCGCTGCTCCCGACGAGAACATCGATTCCATTGTTGGATCAGCCGCGCCGGCGGCCGCACCCGCCGCGACAGCAGCACCGTCGGCACCTCCGCCTCAGGCGCCTCCCGCTCAGGCGGCGGCTCAGCCTCAGAGCGAAGCCTCGACTCCGCCGCAAAAAGCCGCAGCCAGCCCGGCTGTCGCGTCGCCGCGTCCCGCCCCGCCAAGACCGCCCGGACCGCCCCCCGCTCCGCGCGGAAACGGATCGTCGCAACCGAGCGCGCCTTCCACGGCGGGCGGACGTCAACGCTCCTCCCCGCTCGCGCGGAGGCTCGCGAGCGACAAAGGAATCCAGCTCGGAGCAATCCACGGTACCGGACCGGGCGGGCGCATCGTCAAGCGCGACATCGAAAACGCCAAGGCGACAGGCGGCTCCGGGCGATCTGCCGCCGCCGAGAGGCTCGCGACGGAAGGTGACTTCAAGGACGTCCCGCTCACGCAGATCAGAAAGACCATCGCGCGACGACTCACCGAATCGAACGGGCCGGTCCCAACCTTCTTCCTCACCGCGGAGTTCGATGCGACCCGCGGCGCGGAGCTGCGCACGCAGCTGGTGGAAATGGGAGATCAGTACAAGGTCTCTTTCAACGACATCGTCATAAAAGCGGTTGCGCTCGCGCTCGCGGAACACCCCGAAGTAAACGCGCATTGGCTCGGCGACAAGATTCGTCACTTCAACAGGATTCACGTCGCGATGGCGGTCGCTGTCGAGGACGGACTCATCACGCCGGTCCTGTTCGACGCCGATCGAATGACGCTGTGGGAGATCTC
>DATHGO010000197.1:0-2172 GCA_035317585.1 Gemmatimonadaceae bacterium
TCCTTTGCGCTGCCGGCGCTTCCACAGATAGTCGGCGTACCTGTCGCGCTTCTCAGAGGTGCCCGGATCGTCGATCAGAATGTCGCGGAGGGAAATGTGATTCTCGCCGGCGACGCGCTCAATGTTGGCGCGCTGGCCGAGCAGGATGGCAGAGCCGATGCCTTCATCGACAATCATCCGGGCGGCCCGAATTATTTTCGGCTCTTCACCCTCGGGGAACACTATGCGTTTTGGATCGCGCACCGCGCGGTTGATGATTCCGCGCATTATTCCGCGCGCACGCCCGAGCCGGGCTTCGAGCTGCTCGCGGTACTGTTCGAGGTCGACCATCTCCTTCGCGACGCCACTCGCGACAGCCGCCCAGGCGACTGCCGGCGCAACCCAGAGCAGCACGCGCGGATCGAAGGGGAAGGGAATCAGATAGTCGGGTCCGAATTTCACCGAGCGCAGGCCGTAGAGACGCGACACGCTATCGGGGACGTCCTCCTTCGCGAGCGCGGCCAACGCGCGTGTCGCCGCCATTTTCATCTCTTCGTTAACCTGAGTTGCTCGTACATCGAGTGCGCCGCGAAAGATGAAGGGAAACCCGAGTACGTTGTTGACCTGATTGGGAAAGTCGCTGCGTCCCGTGGCGATGATGGCGTCCGAGCGGACAGCGCGAACCTGGTCTGGGAGTATCTCCGGCTCCGGGTTCGCCAGCGCGAAGATGATCGGCTTCTTCGCCATCTTCGCCACCATCTCCCCCGTGATGGCGCCTGCCACCGATAGTCCGACGAAGACATCGGCACCCGCGAGCGCATCCGCGACTGAGCGAGCCTTGGTCTTGCTCGCGAACTTCGCCTTGTATGGATCGAGCTCTCCGGGCCTGCCTTCGTAGACGACGCCCTGGCGGTCGGTGAGCAGAATGTTCTCGCGCGGCACGCCGAGCCTGACATAGTGCTCGGCAGTCGAAATCGCGGCGGCACCCGCGCCCGAGAATACCACGCGGACCTTTTCGATTTTCTTTCCCACGATTTCGAGCGCGTTGAGGAGTGCCGCGCCGGAAATGATCGCCGTACCGTGCTGGTCGTCGTGGAAGACGGGGATCTTCATCGTCTTCCGCAGCGTCTCCTCGATGTAAAAGCAGTCGGGCGCTCGAATGTCCTCGAGATTGATTCCCCCGACGGTCGGTTCGAGCAGCTGGCAGAATCTGATCACGTCGTCCGGATTCTCGGAGCCGACCTCGAGATCGAACACGTCGAGATCCGCGAACTGTTTGAAGAGATTTGCCTTGCCCTCCATCACGGGCTTCGCCGCCAGCGCTCCGATGTTGCCGAGGCCCAACACGGCAGTGCCGTTGGTCACGACTGCGACAAGGTTACCCTTTGCCGTGTATTTGTAGACGTCGTCGGGCGCGGCCTTGATCTCGAGGCAAGGCACCGCCACTCCCGGGGAGTACGCGAGTGCGAGGTCGCGCTGGTTGTTGAGGGGCTTGGTCGGTACTACCGCGATCTTTCCGGGACGGCCGGATGAGTGGTAGTCGAGGGCATCTTCACGCTTCATGGAACGTGGAAAAATGCCACGCGCGCCAGCCAAGTGCTACCTCGTGCCGGTACATTAGACCGAGATGGTAATCCCGTATCCACGCATTCCGCCCACGATAGTCTCGATTGGCCCGATCGCGCTCCGATGGTACAGCGTGATGTATGTCGTCGGATATGTCCTGGGTTATCGTCTCGCGCTAAGGCGCATTGGAACCGGCCGCTCGAGACTCAGCCGCGAGGATCTCGACAATCTGATCTGGTATCTCGTCGCGGGAATGCTGATTGGAGCACGCCTCGTGTATGTGTTCGTTTACGGGCGCGCGGAATACGCCGCGCACCCCTTGGAGGCATTTGCCGTCTGGAGGGGCGGGCTGTCGTTCCACGGTGCAATCGCGGGCATGACGGTGGCAATCGCGCTATTTGCGCGACGGTATCGACATTCGATCCTCGAAGTAACTGATCTGGTCTCGCTCTGCGGAGCGCCGGGTTTGTTCTTTGGACGCCTCGGCAATTTCATCAACGGCGAGCTATACGGCAGACCCAGCAACGTTCCCTGGGCGATGATCTTCCCCACGGATCCGTTGCAGGTGCCGCGGCATCCGTCTCAGCTCTACGAGGCGTTCGCCGAAGGCGTGGTATTGAGCGCGCT
>DATHGO010000198.1:0-2734 GCA_035317585.1 Gemmatimonadaceae bacterium
AGAATCTCCCCCCAAGGAACCTGGTACTGCCCCCGGAACAGCGCGATCGCAACCGGCACCGTCTGCCGCTCGGGTCCGAGCGTGAATGAGAGCGCGAACAGGAACTCGTTCCAGCAGTAGATGAAAGTCAGAATTCCGGTCGTCGCCAGGCTCGGCACAGCGAGCGGCAGCAGAATCTTCGTGAAGCTCTGTCGTCGCGAGGCGCCGTCGACGTGCGCCGCCTCCTCGAGATCCTTGGGGATCTGCCTGATGGACCCGGTCAGAACCCAGACGGTTAGCGGCATCGCGAACGTCATGTACGGCATGATGAGACCGGGATACGTGTCGATCAAATGAAGCGAACGCAGCAGCAGGTAGAGCGGGCTCACGATCGAGATCTGCGGGAACATCGTTACCGCCAGAATGAACCCCATGATTGCCGCCTTGCCGCGGAATTCGAGTCTGGCGAGAGCATAGGCGGCGAGCGTCCCGACGATCAGGCAGAAGATCGTCGTAGTGCCGGCGACGACGAGCGAGTTGCGAATTGGCGTGATGAAATCGCGCTCCGTGAACAGCGCGCGATAGTGATCGAAGATGAGGTGCTGCGGCCAGAGTGACGGATCGCGAAACAGGGCGGCATCGGACGTTAGCGATGCGACGATCGCCCAGTAGAATGGGAAGAGCGTGAACAGCATCAGCCCGACGAGCGCCGCCCCGAACAACCAGCGCTGCCAGCGAACGCCGGGCACAGTTGCCGATTTCATCGACTCTCGCCCTCCCGGCTGTCGTGGATGAAAAGCGCGAAAGCGATCATTCCTCTCCCCCAAGCCGCACGCCGAGTCCGCGGACGTAGAACAACGCCAGGCCGAACGTGATCGCGAAGATCACGACCGAGAGCGCGGACCCATACCCGAATCGCAGATTCTGGAGCAGCGCGTTGAACGTGTAGAGCGCCACCGGCTCGGTAGATGTTCCCGGTCCTCCGCCCGTGAGCACGTAGATCAGGTCGAAGACGCGGAATCCGTCGAGCGTTCGGAAGATGAGCGTGACGAGAATCGCCGGCTTGAGCAGCGGCAGCGTGATGTGCCGGAGCTGCCACCAGGCGTTGGCGCCATCGACCGCAGCCGCCTCGTAAAGAGTCAGGTCGATGTTCTGTAGCCCCGCCAGGAGTAATAGCGCCACGAACGGAGTCGTCTTCCAGACGTCCGAAAGAATCACGGGCACCCACGCCGTCGACGTCTGGATGAACCAGACCATCGGCTGCTTCAGAATTCCCGCGTTGACCAGGAGGGCGTTGGCGATCCCGCCCTGCGACTCGAAGATGAAGCGCCAGAGCAGGGCGGCCACGACGGTTGGAATCGCCCACGGGACCAGCACCGCGGCACGCACAAAACCGCGTCCGCGAAATACGCGGTTCATGGCGAGCGCGAGGAAGAGTCCGATCACGAGCTCCAACGAAATCGAGACGACGGTGAAGAACGCGGTGTGACCGAGTGCCGCCCAGAAACGCGGATCTTTGGCGATCTCGACGTAATTGGCGAGGCCGACGAACGGCTTCCCGAGCCACGGCATTCTCAATTCATGCAGGTGCAGCGATTCCCAGAACGTCCAGCCGAGCGGAAAGATCGCGATGAGGGCGATGACCGAGAGCGCGGGCGCGACGAGCGTCCAGCCGAGCCGGGCCTCGTGTCCGAGGCGGGAGACTTTTTTCACCAGAGGAGTGTCATTCGGCATGACCGATTGTGCTGCTCGCGGTGGGCGACGCGCTCGACGGTGTCGATTCTTTCGCGGCACCCGACATGAGTTTGCGCATCCCTGTGCGCTCGATGAGCGCGTTTATCCGCGCGGCCGCCGAGTTGAGCGCCTCCCTCGGCTCCGCCTGCCGCACGAGAGCGCGGTGCAGCTCGATCTGAAGGATCTCGGATAGCTCCGTGTAGATCGGAGTTACGGGCCGCGGTGTTGCGCTCTCGATTGCACGCCTGGCATTTTCCAGCGGGATCCCAATCGCACCGCGGAGGCGAGCGTTCTCGTACAACGCCGGACGCGTCGGGTATTGGCCGACCGCCACCGCGCGCTCGAGCATCTGTTCGGGCGCGGTGAGATAGGCGATGAGCTTGTAGGCGGCGTCGGGGTGTTCCGTGTAGGCGTTGATGGCGAGCTGCGCGCCGCCGAGTGCGGCCGTGGAGTGTCCGTTCGGGGCGGTGCCCGACGCCGGCATCGGGGAAACGGTAAACTTGCCGGCCACTTTGGATTGCGCGGTGTCGCTCATCGCCGCGACCGGGTACGGCCAGTTGCGCATGAATGCAGCGTTCCCGTTCTGGAATGCGAAGCGCGCTTCCTCCTCGTGCCAGGTGAGGACGTCGAGGGGGGCGACGTGCGTAGCGTACAGCTCGTCGCGCATGAACTCGAGCGCGCGCACCGCCTCGGGACGATTCACGACCACCTCGCCCTTCTCGTCGATGATGCGGCCACCGAACGCGCCAAGATATTCCACGAAGCCGGTGATCAGGCCTTCGTAGCGCGCGCCCTGCCAGACGATTCCGTAGCGCGGTCCACCGCGGCGCGCCATCGCCGCCTGCGCACTCTTTACCATCTCCTCGAGGGTCTTCGGCTCATTGGGCACGAGATCGGTGCGGCGGTAGAGGAGCCCAACGTCGGCGAACCACGGCAGTGCGTAGAGTTTCCCAGCCCAGGTGTTGGCAGTGATTGTCGCGGGAAAGAACTCGGCTCGAGGCGGGCCGTATTTGTCGAGCGG
>DATHGO010000199.1:0-3706 GCA_035317585.1 Gemmatimonadaceae bacterium
AAGGGGAGTATAGCATTCCGTTCGATTATTGCGCAAGAGAGGACCCGTTACTACATTGGGCCCCCAGACTGTCGGCCACCTGCGGGCCCGGCGATTTGCAGTCAACTCGATCCGCGTCTCTTATGCCAACCACACAACGTCCGCGCATCATGCTTGCCCGAACAATGCGATTGCTGATTCTTGTCGCGGTCAGCGCGTCATCAGCCGCCGCTCAGACAACCGACGACGGATTGATGTTGCCGAAGAGGACGCTGACCGCGGGCGTTCTCTACGCGCACGATAGCTGGGACCAGTATTGGGAAGGAACGCTCAAGCGAACGAACGGGAACATCGGCACGTTGACGACGCAGAGCACCACCCTCGTCGGCGGATACGGCGTTACCGAGAGACTGGGACTCGTGGCGACGCTTCCATACATCCGGACACACGCCAGCCAGGGCGTGCTTCATGACTTAAAAGGCTTTCAGGATCTGAGCATCACCGCGAAGTTCAGGCTCCTTGGTACCGGGCCCACCAGCCACGGCGCGTTCAATGCCTTCATTGCCGGCAGAGCGGCTATGCCCGTTGGCGACTACACGCCGGACTTTTACCCTCTCTCCATCGGTACGGCCGGCCGTCGCGCTTCCGGTCACCTCACTTTGGACTTTCAGTCCAACTCGGTGTGGTTCGCCAACGCCTCCGCTGCCTACATGTGGTGCAGCAACGTCAGGCTCAATCGAAACGCGTACTACACCGACGGTCAGCTGTACCTGACCAATGAAGTGGTGATGCCGAACGTGCTCGACTACACGCTCAGCGCGGGCTTCAATCGCGGCAACTGGCGGATTCCGTTCACGCTCGTCCAACAGCGCACACTCGGCGGCGGCGATATCCGCAGACAGGACATGCCGTTCGTCTCGAACCGGATGGACTTTGTGAGGCTGGGTGGCGGAGTGATGTATGGGCTGCCGAAGAATCTGTCGGTCCAACTGGGAGCGGCTCACGTCCTGAGCGGCCGAAATGTCGGTCAGTCGACCACCTTCACATCAGGATTGATGTATGCGCTTCATCTCTAGTCGCGTGAGCGTGAAACCGGCGATGCGCCGGCAGCTGCTCGTGGCCGTCGTCTCTTGCGCCGCCGCACTTGCTGCCGGAGGCTGCGATAAATCCATCGGACCTTTCGAGGTACTTCCAGCGCTCGACCCGTCGAGTCTCGATCCGGCGGCGGGATCATGGCGCATGATCCTCTTGACCGGACCCACTCAGATTGCGGTTGCCGCTCCCGCACCGGTTACATCCGCCGCGTATGCGGCGGAGCTCGATGCGATCAAGTCGAGTCAGGCGAACCTCACCGCCGATCAGCGAACGTCGATTGCGTACTGGAGTGGCGGCGGCGTGATGCGCTGGAACCAGATTCTCCGCGAGCTGGTTGCGCGCTACAATCTTCCTCCGGCACCGAAGGATGAGGGTGGCTACCCCGTACCAGACGCCGAGAATCCGTTCGGTGATCCGGCTTTTCCGTTTGCCAACCCGATTTATGCAGCCCGTGCCTACAGTTATGTGAGCGCCGCGCAATACGACGCGCTCAAATCGGCTTGGTACTGGAAGTTCCAATACAACCGGCTGTCGCCCGCGAAGAACGACAATTCGATAACCGCGCTGATACCGGTGTCCGCGCTCCCTTCGTATCCGTCGGAGGACGCCGTGATATCGGGCGTCACGGTCGAGATGCTGAAGACGCTATTCCCGGCAGCGGTGGAAGAAGTCACCCTCAAAGCGGCGGAGCAGCGCAACGCCGCGCTGTGGTCGGGTAAGGCGACCGCGAGCGATCTCGCGGCCGGACTTGCTCTCGGAAAATCCGTCGCGGCCGTTTTTCTCGCTCGAGCTGCCGGCGATGGCATGCGGACCGCGGGTGGATCGGCAGTATTGTGGAAGTCGCTTGCCGACTCCGCCACGGCGCGCGGAGAGATTGCCTGGACGAGCCGCGACATTCCCGCGCGTCCGCCGATGCTTCCCTTGTTCGGTCAGGTGCGGGCGTGGAACATGACGCCCGCGGATATCGTGGCCGAGCGTCCGCCACCGCCGCCATCAACGGGCTCGCAGCAGATGAAAGACGAGACGGCCGAGGTGAAGCGAACGGTCGAGCATCTGACTTCCGACCAGCTCGCGATCGCCCAGAAATGGAATGACGGGGCCGGGACGTACTCACCGCCGGGACACTGGAATGACGTCGCGCTGGAGTATGTGCGGGACGCAAAGATGAGTGAGGTTCGCGCCGCGCGGGTGTTCGCGCTGTTGAACATGGCGATGCACGATGCGGGTGTCGGGTGTTGGGAAGCGAAATACCATTACTTCAACCCGCGTCCCTCGCAGCTGGACCCAAGCATCAAGACCGAAATCGGAATTCCCAATTTTCCGTCGTACACGTCTGGCCACTCCACGTTCTCGGCCGCGGGCACGGTAATCCTGTCGTATCTGTTTCCGAGTGGCGCCACCAGTTTTGCCGCGATGCGTGACGAGGCGGGGATATCCAGACTGTATGGCGGCATTCACTACCGAAGTGACATCGAAGCCGGCAAGCTGCACGGTGGGCGCATTGCCGGCTACACACTGAACTTCGCTCAGAGCGACGGCGCTCAATAGCTGCGCGAGTTGTAGGGCTTTTGTTGTTGGCCTTGGCGTGTGCTCGGTCGGACGGGTCGAGTGCGCGCCAGGGCGCTGTACCTCCCCCAACGGACAGCATCGTGCTCGAACGCTCGACGTGCTTCGGTACTTGTCCGGCGTACCGGCTTCGTCTGTCCGATAGCGGCGAAATCCGCTTCGAGTCGCGCAATCCGGGAGATGAAGATCGCCACGTCACGGATACGGTAGCCGCAGCCACCTTCCCCTCGCTGATCTCGAGAGCGAAATCAATAGGCTTCTTTGATTTGCCTTCAATGATCGCAGACGATTCCGTCCTCTGCCGTAACCGCGCAACCGATCATCCGACTGTCATAGTGACCATTGTCACGAAGGCTCAAACAAAACGGGTAGAGGATTACCACGGCTGTTTTGAAACAGTCGAGCATGAAATTCTGCCCCCGATTGCACGCTTGCGGTCGTTCGAAGTCGAGATTGATTCAGCCCTTGGGTCTTCGCGCTGGGTGAGGCCCGCCAATCGTCGCTGAGCAGCGCCAGGGATCCGACTTATCACTCAAATGGAGGCTGCATGACCAAGTCCGTCGCCGAGGGCGATCAAGCTCCAAACTTCTCGCTCGAAGCAGACGACGGAACAACCGTCACGAGCGATTCCCTCGCGGGGAAGAACGTCGTCCTCTATTTCTATCCCAAGGACGACACCACAGGCTGCACGAAGGAAGCGTGCGATTTTAGGGACGCACTTCCGCGATTCGGCAAAATCGATGCGGTCGTGATTGGCGTGAGCCCGGACAGCATCGAGTCGCACCGCAAGTTCAAAGCGAAATACGATCTCCCGTTTCGACTCCTGTCAGACGAAGGTCACAAGCTTGCCGACGCCTTTGGGGTCTGGAAGGAGAAATCCATGTACGGGCGCAAATTCATGGGCATCGAGCGCACTACGGTAATCATCGACCGCAAAGGACGCGTCGCGCGGATCTTTCCCAAGGTCAAAGTTCCGGGGCACGTACAGGAAGTAGAGAAAGCGGTAGGCGACCTGGGGTGATTCGGCGCGGCTTCAGGTCGTCGAATTGAGCGCGACGGAGCTCAG
>DATHGO010000200.1:0-15165 GCA_035317585.1 Gemmatimonadaceae bacterium
ACGTCTCCATGTGGCGCCAGCGGCCGCCAAAATTTGTAAAGAAACTTGTTCCAGCCGTGTAGCCCGCGATCGGCGCGCCGGGCCACAGGAATCAACCGCCGAGCAGGAACCGCCAGCAGCCGACGGCGATTGCGGAAACGCCGGCCGTCGCGCGGGCGGTACTGCGCCCAGCCAATCGATCCGCTGAAGCCCGCGGGACCGAAATCGTCGGAGTGGAGAATCTCCTCGACAAAAACGCGCAGCGCCCCCTCGAAGGTGCCAAGGACGTCGTGCATGGCGACAATGGCCCCGTCGGCGAGGTGGGGCTTGAACATGCCGACATCCGCTTTCGCTCCCTCGTAGGTGTGGTCGCCATCTATCCAGAGAAAGCGAATCGCGTCCTTCCACTCGCGCGCCAGCTCGTAGGAGTACGCGCGCTTGATCTCGACGCTTTCGAGGACGCCGGCCGTCCTTAGATTGGCAACGAAGTCTTCGTATGACGTCGTTTTACCGCGGAGATCGGGATCCGTCGTTGCGGGCGAGGTGTGGGGATCCACCGCGACGACCGGACCCAATCCCAGCTCGCGCGTCACGTAGGCAATTCCCACCGTCGATCTGCCCTTGAAGCTTCCGATTTCGAGATTCTTTCCCTGCGCCGGCGCCAGCGCGGCCGCGGCCATCACCAGCCGGGCCTCGCGTTCGGAGAGATAGCCCGTCGTCGCGGAGACGCGACGCCACCCCTGATCGATTATCGCCGCGATATGGTCGAGGTCGTGCTCTGGCGTCAGAACTCCAGCTGAAAATCGTCTTCGGTGTCCTCGCGAATGGAGCGGCCGGTCGTCCGCGACCGGCTCTCGAACGAATCAACGAGGGCGAGGAGCCTTTTGCGTTCCAGCGGGAGCACCAGATGCGCAAGCGTCGCCCGCTGCAGCTTCTGGGGAAGGAATGGCCGTTCACCGTGCGACGTTCCGTAGACTATGATCGCCCCGCCGGGCGTGAGGGGAAGTGTGGCGCCGGGCCCGCCGCTTTCGAGCGCTTCGCAGGAGACGACGGCGATCGACGGCAGATCTCCGCTCAGCGCACTCCCCACATCTCCCATCGTCGTCGCCAGCAAAACCTGATGTCCGAATCCAACCAACGTCTGCGCCAGACCTTCGAGCAGCGCTACATCAGCGCCGATAAGAATCACTTTTGCCACTATTGAGTTTCCCTCAGCCAGCGAGACGTTGAACAGATTCCAGATCCACCCCGCTGATCTCGATTACCTTCGTCCGCGAGGAGTGGCCGGAAACGATGCACACATTGCGCCGTGGAGTTTGAAGCTCTTTGGAAAGAAGCTCGACCAAAGCATCGTTCGCCATTCCCTCCACCGGCGGAGCTGTTACACGCACCTTCAGCGAAATGCCCTGCAACCCGACGATCTCGTTCTTCGACGCACGAGGCTGGAGCCGCACTGAAAATCGTACCGCGTCACCCCGATGATGCGCGTCAAAGCCGCTCACATCAAGCGGTACAGGAACGACTCGATGATGTTGAGCAGGATGTACGCGAGAATCGGAGTTATGTCGAGTCCGCCAAGGTTGGGAACGATGCGGCGGAGGGGCGCGAGGATGGGTGTGCTCAACCGGTAGCTCCAGCTGACCCATTTCGAGTAGGGAGAGATCGGCAGCCACGAGCTGATTACCATCACGACGATCGCTGCCTTCAGGATCGTAAAAGTCCAGCTCACGAGCAGATGGAAGATCCCCGCCGCTCCCTCCTGAGAGGCCATGATCGTTCTGACTACCTCGAGCCGAATCATGTCGATCGCCGTGAGCAGCAGGATGCCGCCGATCACGATGACGGCGAGCGCCCACAGGGGAGCCGCGGCCGGAGTTCCACCGGCACGAACGACTCTTCGCTCGATCGGAGCGATGATCGGATCCACCGTCGAACGACAGAACCGCGCGACGGCGTTGAAGGGACTGATCTTCCTCGTGCGAACCGCCCAGTCGAGCAGGCAGACCGCGCCGAACGCGACTGCTATCGACAGCAGCGCGGTGCGCAGAATCAGGATTAACGCATCCGCGCCGGCGAGAAAGGTCTCCATTTACTGGAGCGTGGGTTTCATGTGCAGCTGCTTCACGAGGAAGGCAAATCTATCGGCCGCCTCGTCGATCTGTTTGGTCGTCGGCTTTCCCGCCCCATGTCCTGCCTTCGTCTCGATTCTCACGAGAATCGGATTGGCGCACGCCTGAGATGCCTGAAGCGTTGCCACGAACTTGAAGGTGTGGCCGGGAACGACTCGATCGTCGTGATCCGCGGTAAACGCGAGCGTCGGCGGATAGCAGGTGCCAGGCTTGATGTTCTGGAGCGGGGAATAAGCGCGCAGGTATTTGAACTGGTCCGCATTGTCCGACGAGCCGTAATCCGAAGTCCAGGCCCAGCCGATCGTGAATTTCTGGAAGCGCAGCATATCCATCACTCCCACTTCCGGCAGCGTAGCTCCGAACAGATCCGGACGCTGCGTCATCACTGCTCCCACCAATAATCCGCCGTTAGAGCCGCCGCGAATCGCCAGCTTCGGAGTAGAGGTGTACTTCTCCCTGATCAGGTATTCCGCCGCCGCGATGAAATCGTCGAAGACGTTCTGTTTCTTGGCCAGCATACCTCCCTCGTGCCAGGCCTTTCCGTATTCGCCCCCTCCCCTGAGGTTGGGGACTGCGTAGATGCCGCCCATTTCCATCCAGGCGACGTTGGCGGCCGAGAAGGCGGGTGTGATCGAGATGTTGAAGCCGCCGTAAGCGTAGAGAAGCGTCGGGTTGGTTCCGTCGAGCTGGATGCCTTTCTTCGCTGTGATGAACATCGGCACCCGCGTTCCATCCTTGCTCGTGTAGAAAACCTGCCGGGTCTCGTAGGCTGTCGGATCGAACGCGACCTTCGGCGCCCTGAATACGTCATTTCTGCGAGCCTTCAGGTCGTAGCGGTAGACCGTCGTAGGATACAGAAACGAAGTAAAGCTGTAGAACATCTCGTCGTCGCCCTGACGCCCGTGGATGTCGCCGACCGTCCCGATGCCCGGCAGCGGCAGCTCGCCGCGCAGAGTGAATCCTCCGCCCATTTGCTGGCCCCGCTCGCGCGTCACGATCGGAGCCGTGCTGGTGTCATCATAGATGCTGCCCGGATTGCGCGGCTGCTGTTGCGGCTGTCCGCGCGGTCTCTGGTCGCGTCGGTCGTCGCGAGAGGCGTTGAAGAAACGCACACTCGAGTGCGCGTCCTGCAAATAGTTGGCGACGAGATCCTCGCCCGCTATCGTTGCGTCCACGAGAGCATCCTTACTCTCGGGAACGATCGTGTTCCAGCGCTCCTCGCGCGGGTTGTCGATGCTGACGGCGACGATCCGTCCCTTCGGCGCGTTCCGATCAGTGCGCACGTAGAACATCGTGCCCCTGTTGCCCACGAACGAGTATTCGGCGTCGAGCTTGTCGATCAGCCTCACAACCGGATTGTCGATCTCCGGCTTGCCAGGGTTGTCGAGATCGATGAAGTACAGCCGCGTGCGGACATCGGTCCCCTGAGAGACGGTGATGATGAGGTACTGGCCATCGTCGGTGACGGTGCCGTCGAACAGCCAGTCAGGCTGGTCGGGCCGATCGTAGACCAGCTCGTCGCGCGATTGCGGCTGGCCGACACGATGGTAGTAGAGCTTATGGTTGCGGTTGGTGTTGGTCATCTTGTTGCCCGACGTCGGCTCGTCGTAACGCGAGTAGAAAAAGCCCTTGTTATCGTGCGTCCACGAAATGCCGGAGAACTTGACCCACTTCACGGTGTCGGGGAGATCCCGCCCCCCGATGTTCACATCCCGGACGTGCAGCTCCTGCCAGTCGGACCCGCTGGTCGAGATGCTGTAGGCGAGATAGTGTCCGTCGTCCGACGCCGACGTCCCCGAAAGCGCGACGGTGCCGTCGGCCGAGAGCGTATTCGGGTCCAGCAGCACGCGGGGCGCGGCGTTTCGACCATCCTGCACGAGCAGAACGCTCTGATTCTGAAGGCCCGTGTTCTGGAAATAGAAATAGCGCCCGTTCTCCTTGAACGGGGCCGAATACCGCGCGTAATTCCAGAGCTCCGTGAGTCTGGCTTTTATCGCCGGTCGTTCGGGGATCGTCGCCAGGAAGGAATCGGTGAGGTTGTTCTGGGCTACTACCCACGCCTTCGTCGCGGGCGCATCGACATCCTCGAGCCAGCGGTAAGGATCGGCAATGCTCGTTCCGTGGTAATCATCGACTTGGGTGCCGCGGACGGCGGCCGGATACGTAAGTGGAGCGCTGGTCGTCTGCGCGGACAGACTGCCCGCAACAGCAAGAAGTAGCGAGAGGGCGGGGACCCCGAGGGGGGACGTCCGCAAGTTTAGGCGATGCATGGTGACTGGCCTGCTGGGCTGAATGGTTATGATGTACTCCAATCTACGGCGCTTGGCCGGTTAGGTTCCACTGGGAGCTGTCTCTTGCTAATGGGGTGAGCTGAATGGCAAAGGTTACGCGACCCTTGCAGAAAGACAGGCACTACTGGCTTCTCAAGTCGGATGCCGACTCGTTCTCCTTCGACGATCTCTGGAATTTGCCCACTCGAACAACTCACTGGGACGGCGTCAGGAATTTCCAGGCGCGGAATTTCATGCGTGACGAGATGAAGAAGGGCGACCTGGCCTTCTTCTACCACTCCGGCGGAGACAACCCGGGGATCCTGGGAATCGTCGAGATCGTCCGGGAAGGGTATCCTGACCACACGGCGCTCGACGCGAAGGATCCGCATTACGATCCGAGGAGCAAGAGCGGGGAGTCGTACTGGTCGATGGTGGATATCCAGGCCATCGAGCGCCTTCCACGCCTCGTGTCTCTCAGTGAGATGCGGACGAAGCCCGAACTCGAGGGCATGGCCCTCCTTCAGAAGGGCAACCGCCTCTCGGTTCAGAAGGTCGGCGCGGCGGAATGGAATGCCGTTCTGGCGCTGGCCAAGCAGACGACCGTATGAGCGGGCACGGCCGAACCCAGTTGCACCGCTCAGCGACGCCCGGCGGGGAGCGGTAAGTTCCGTAGGAGATGACGGAACCCGTCAAACTCCTGGTGTGGGGAATACCCGCGGAAATAGTTCGCGAGATCGGACTGAGGCTCCGCGACGTCGTCATCAGCGAGTTTGACAACGCCCAGCAGATGGGCCGGGCTGCTGCTTATGGCGACGCCCGCCTCGTCCTCCTCAGTGACGCTCTCCCGACAGCTGATTCCATCTACATAGCCCGTCGCGCCAAGGACACGAGCGATGATGTGCGGATTGCATTCTCCATCTCCATGCAGCAGGCGGAGACCGCACTGCACGCGTTGAAGGAAGTCCACGTCGATCGCTTCTTCCTTGCGCCGGTGGACATGGAAGAGATGTTGCGAGAGCTCGCGAAAATGGGTGGGGTCGAGGTTCTCCCGCCTCAGGCATCGCACGGTGAGCATATCGCGGCCGCAGTATTTGCGGCCTGGGATCGCGCTCGTGCGCCCACCTTCCAGAAGATCGACAAGCTCGACGATGCGGCAATCGCGCTGCTCGACGCCGGACTGTCCCCCGATCTGAAGGCCGCTGCCCAACAGGATGCCAAGAGCATCGCCGAGCTGGCGGCCCAATTCGGGTTCGAAAAGGGGGCGCAGATCGCTCGCGACCTGGCCGAGCGATTCGCGGGCGAGTCCCTTACACCGATCGATGGCGTTGCGATCTCGGAGCAGCTTCTCGCGCTGCGAGAGAGTCTTGTTGGTGTGCCATCTCCTCCTGCACCACAGGCGACCGGTTCGTCGCGCTCGAAGGCCTCGGCGCCGGACGGCGCCGGGGCAGCATCCGAGGATTCCTCCCTCGAGGGCCGGAGGATTCTCGTCGTAGACGACGAGCCGATGGTGTCGCGTGGACTCACGACGCTACTAGGAAAGCGCGGGATGACCGTGACGGCGGTGAACGATCCGCTTCGATTCTGGACCGTGCTCGACGAAACGAAGCCGAATTTGATTCTCCTGGATCTCGAGATGCCAAAGATCAGCGGAACCGAGCTCTGCCGGGTAGTGAGAAGCGATCCCCGCTGGAGCGAGCTGCCGGTGATCTTTCTCTCGGGCCATACGGATCAGGCGAGCGTACAGAGGGTGTTTGCCGCCGGCGCGGACGATTACGTCGGCAAGCCATTCGTCCCGGCCGAGCTGATGATGCGGATCGAGAACCGCCTCACCGGGGTGAAGGCGCGGCGCGCCCCGGTGGAGACGGATCCGTTGACTGGTTTGCCGATCGCACACAAGGCCACCGAGCAGATCGACCGCTTTCTGCGGCTGGCGCGGAGAAAATCCGATCCGTACTCGATCGCCGTCCTTCAGGTCGACGCCTTCGCGAGCCTCGCCAACACCTTCGGTCGCGGCACCGGCGACGTCGTGTTGCGGTCCATCGGCGAGCTGCTCCCAAAATCCTTTCGAGCGGAAGACGTCGTCGGCTGGTGGGGCGGACCGGATTTCACGGTCGGCATGTACGGAAGCACCAAGGAGCACGCCGCGATCAAGCTGACTCAGGTCTGCTCCAAAATCGGCAACCAGAGCTTCCTCTCCGAAGATGGGCAGAGGGTCCACGTCTCTTGCAGCGCGGGCGTTGCACAGTACCAGAGCGATGGCGATACAGTAACCGCGTTGCGGGAAGAGGCGCTCAAGGCGCTCGAGCAAGTCAGAGCGACCGGCGGCATCAGAACGACCGGCGGCGTCATCCGGGTCGGTATCTCCGGGGTGAAGGCGATGGGGCCGATGACGCGCCGCGTGGATGTCGCCATCGTGGACGACGACACCGCGCTCGTATCCCTGCTGCAACACGCAATGGAGAGCCGCAGCCTGCGCGTCGCTACTTTTGCCGACGGCGAGACCGCGGTGGCAGCGCTCACCGGAAGCGCGCCCGAGGTGCAGGCATCCCTGATCCTGCTCGGCGTCGACATCCCCGCACTGAATGGGCTCGACGTGCTGCGTCGGCTCAAGGCCGGCGAAATAACGAGGTCGAGCAGCGTCGTGATGCTGACATCGCGCACCGGCGAGCGCGATGTGCTTGCCGCTCTCGAGCTAGGCGCCGCTGACCACATCGCCAAGCCGTTCAGCGTTCCAGTCCTGATGCACAAGGTTCGCGCGATGCTGAAGCAGGGCCAGGCATGATAAGCAGACAGCTCCTCAACATAGTGATGCTGGTGGAGCTCGGACTCCTGGTGCTCGCGGTCTGTCTCTTCTTCGCCCATGGGCTCTGGCTCTTTTTCTACGAACGGCGGATCCAACGGCTGACGGCATCGGCGCGTGATTCGCTGGCGCATCTGGCGACCCGCGGAACCGTGAACGTCGAGGAGATCGACGTTCTGCGGCGGCTTCCGCACGATGTGCAGGTGATCGCCTTCCTCGAGATGTCGCGCCACCTCAGTGGAGCGGCGAAGGAAAGACTCAGTTTCGTCGCACTGCAGGTGGGCCTGGTAGATCGCGCCCGAAAACTGTGTGAGAGCACCCGGTGGTCGCGGCGTCTTCGCGGCGCTCGCATCCTGTCGCGTCTGGATGTCGTGGATCCACTGGTCCAGCGGCTGCTGTCTGATCCTCACCCGGCCGTGCGCGCACAAGCCGCGGAATGGGCGGCCGCTCAACCATCCGTCACGGTGATCTCCGCCATGTTGACTTTGCTGGCGGACCCCGCGACCCAGGCACGCTTCGCGGTGCAGAACGCGCTCTTACGAATGGGCGGTGTCGTAGCGGGACCACTCGCCACGTTCCTCGAGAGACATACCGGGCGAGCGGCGGAAGCGGGTCTTCGCGTCGCCGAGTCGCTGGCGGAGCCAAGCTTCGGGCCAGCCGCTCTGCGTCTGTCGCGCACCCAGGATGTTGGCGTTCGGATCGCGGCGGCGAAGTTGTTGGGCGCCGTGGGCGATGCCCCGGGGGCCGAGCGACTTATTGAGCTGTTGAACGATAAGGACTCGAGCGTCAGAGCCGCCGCGGCGCAGGGACTCGGACGGATGCAGCACTGGAAGGCCGCGTCACTGCTGGCGTCTTGTCTGCGCGACTCGGCCTGGAGAGTCCGGCGGGCGTCGGGTCTCGCTCTTCGATCGATTGGTGCACCGGGCGTTCTGTTCCTGCGGCGGGCGCTCAAGGAAGACGACGCGTTCGCGTCTGACATGGCGCAGCAGGTTCTCGACCTCCCCGCCGCGGCGGCCTCGGCATGAGCGACTTCGTGCAGACCGGAATCACCCAGATTCTGCTCAAGGGCCAGTTCGCCGTGCTCTTGTACTTCCTCGCCGTCAACGGTTGGTATCTGATTCTGCTCGTCAGCTCCCTGCTGGAGCTGCGCCGCCACATGCTCCTCATAGCGGATGAGAGCCGCCATCTGCTGTTAAGCTCTACCCTCTCGCCTACGATTTCGATTCTCGCTCCGGCGTACAATGAGGAAGCCACGATCGATGCGAGCCTGCGCGCGTTGCTGGCGCTCCAGTACCCGAATCTCGAGGTGATCGTGATCAGCGACGGGTCGAAGGATCGGACCGTCCAGGTTCTCATCGAGCAGTTCGACCTCGTACCCGTGAAGACCATCTACGAGCAGCGCATCAAGACGAAGCTGGTGCGGTCGCTCTATCGCTCCGCGACGTACCCTTCGCTCGTCGTCGTCGACAAGGACAACGGAGGAAAGGCCGATGCCCTGAACGTCGGGCTCAGCTTCGCGCGCGGAGAGCTGGTGTGCGCAATGGATGCCGACACTCTGATCGAAGCGGATGGGTTGCAGCGCATGATACGTCCTTTTCTTTACGAGACCGACGTTGTTGCGACGGGCGGGACGATTCGGGTCGTCAACGGATCGGAAGTGAAACACGGACGCGTCGTCAGGACCTCCGTTCCTACCAGCCTGCTGCCAGGAGTTCAGGTCGTCGAATACCTCCGCGCGTTTCTGTTCGGACGTCTCGGATGGAATCGGCTTGGGGGGAACATCATCATCTCCGGAGCCTTTGGACTGTTTCAGCGCGACGCGGTGCTGAACGCGGGGGGTTATCTACACGATACGGTCGGCGAAGACATGGAGCTGGTGCTGCGCCTGAAGAGATTGTCATACGAGCGCGGCGGCCCCGGAAAAATCGCGTTCGTTCCCGATCCGGTGGCGTGGACCGAAGTGCCGGAGTCGGCAAAGGTGCTTGGACGACAGCGCGATCGTTGGCATCGTGGGCTGGCTGACGTGCTGTGGAGACACCGCCGAATGTTGTTCAATCCCCGATATGGGGTGACGGGCCTCTTCGTTTTCCCGTATTACGTGTTCGTAGAGTTGTTGGCCCCGGTGATCGAGGCAGCTGGTTTGATCGCTCTGGCTTTCGGACTCGCGACCGGCGTAGTCGACTGGAATTTCGCGGGACTCTTCTATCTCACTGCCTACGGACTCGGCACCGCGCTGACCGCGTTCACGTTGATTCTCGAGGATCTCAGCTTCCACCGCTACGAAACGTTCCGAGACCGGGCTCTCCTTTTCTGGTGGGCGCTCATCGAGAATCTCGGTTACCGTCAGATGACTGTGTACTGGCGGCTGCGTGGCCTATGGAAATTCCTGCGCGGAAAAAAGGATTGGGGCAGCATGGAGCGAAAAGGCTTCCATCCCGTGCCGGTGGCATAACGCGGTATTGTCCGCCATCGCCTTGCCCGGAGAAAGAATTACTGCCAATCTGTGTAGTGAGGGAGAGTCCCAACCGGAGAAACCGATGCTACGCGTCTCCTCGATAATTGCCGTAGGTCTCGTCGTTTCTGCCATCGCCTGCGCGTCAAACCCTCCGCAGACCGAGGTCACGTCCAGCGATTTCGACCTCAACCCTCTGTATGGCGAGTGGCGTGGGGATTACAGCAGCGCCGAGACGGGAAGAAGCGGTACGATTGCGTTCACACTTCGCGCTGGTGAGTCGTCTGCCTCCGGCAACGTCGTGATGATTCCGCGCCCCGACTCATTGCTTAGCCCGGCCGAGCGTGAGCTCATGGGCAACACCTCGGCGCCTGGACGCTCGGTTCTTAGAATGCACTTTTTGAGGAAGGAAGGCGGCAACCTGAGTGGCACACTCGATCCGTATCGCGATCCTGACTGCGCCTGTCAGGTCATTACGACATTCCAGGGGACCTTTCGCGATGCGCGCACGATCGAGGGAACGTTCAGCACCGTCCCCTCCCAGCCGGGAGGAAAGGTCACCGGCGGGAAATGGAAGGTCACGCGGGTAAAGAGACTGTAGGGACGAAGCACCTCACGCGCCCCGGGGCGCATCCTCTTTGATCTGATCCGGCTCGTCGTGCGTCGCGATCTCCAGCGTTAGTCCGATTATCACCCGCGTCGGCGTTGCGCTAAATTTGATCTTATCAACTGGAGAACAGGATGCCGAAGACCGGTTCGTCTGCGCCACCCGCCGCGACCAAGAAAAACACCGCCAAACCAGCGCCAGCGGCGCCCGCCAGGAACTCTGCCAGGCCACCCGCCGCTACTCCGTCAGGAAACTCTGCCAAGCCATCCGCTGCTGCTCCGTCAGGAAGCGCGCTCGAGATAAAGGACACCCGGACCAGTAAGTCATACAGCGTTCCGGTCGCCGATGGCGCTATTCGTGCCACCGAGCTCAAGAACATCAAGACGAACGACCCCAACGATAATGGGCTCATGAGCTACGATCCGGCGTTTCTGAACACCGCATCGTGCCGGAGCGCCATCACATTCATCGATGGCGACAAGGGAATACTCCGCTACCGCGGATATCCCATCGAGCAGCTCGCTGAGAATGCCACGTTCCTCGAGGTAGCGTGGCTGCTTCGCCACGGCGAGCTGCCGACCCAGCAGGAGTACGATCAGTTCGTGCACGACATCACGTTCCATACCTACGTGCACGAGAACATGCGGAAATTTCTCGAAGGCTTTCGCTACGACGCGCATCCGATGGCGATGCTCAACAGCTCGGTCGCCGGGCTGGCAGCGTTCTATCCAACGGCGCGCCACATCTTCGACGAGACCGAGCGAAACATTTCGATCATCCGCCTGCTGGCGAAGACGCCGACGATTGCCGCGTTTTCGTATCGCCACGTGAAGGGGCTTCCGTTCGTGTACCCGGACAATCGCCTCTCGTACGTCGAGAACTTCCTGTCGATGGTGGCGCGTATGAGCGAGTCCAAGTACGAAGCGAACCCGGTGTTCGCGCGCGCCCTCGAGATCCTGTTCATTCTGCACGCGGATCACGAGCAGAACTGTTCGACCAACGCCGTGCGCGCGGTCGGATCATCCCATGTCGATCCTTTCTCGGCCGTCTCTGCTGGAGTCGCCGCGCTATTTGGTCCGCTGCACGGCGGAGCCAACGAGCAGGTGCTCCGGATGATCAGTGAGATCGGCACCGTCAAGAACGTTCCGGCCTTCATCGAGACGGTCAAGAGCGGCGAAGGCGGGAGGCTAATGGGGTTCGGCCATCGCGTTTACAAGAGCTACGACCCGCGCGCCAAGATCGTGAAAAAGCTGGCTGACGAAGTATTCAAGATCGTGGGTGTAGACAAGGATCTGGAGATCGCCCTCGAGCTGGAGCGAATCGCGCTCTCCGACGATTACTTCACTTCGCGCAAGCTTTATCCGAACGTCGATTTCTACACGGGGCTGATCTACCGCTCGATGGCGTTCCCGACCGACTTCTTCACGGTGCTGTTCGCCATCGGCCGCATGCCGGGATGGCTGGCGCAGTGGGAGGAGATGCTGCTCGACAAGGAGCAGAAGATCGCCCGGCCGCGGCAGATCTACATCGGGGAGCCGGAGAGGCCGTACCGGACCAAGCTCAAAACGAAATCACTGCTTTAGTTGCCGGTGTAGTTGGCCCAGTAGTCCAGAATTCTGGACATGCAGTGTCACCGGGAAATGACACCTCGCGTTCGACCTGACAATTGATGGTCGGAATTCGGGGGCTGCGAGGCGGCGCGCTAGTTGCGCTCTGCCCCACGACATCCTCCCCGCCGGGTGATCCAATGAAGCCGCTTCCCAGTCTCCGCGTTTGCGCTGCAGTCCTGGTTTGTGCCTGCGTCCGGACCAACGCCGCGCTCATCGACCCCAGTGTGCAGCTGGCCCGAACATGTCCGGCCGCCATAAAGCTGTTTACGACTCCCGATCGCGTCGGGCATCCCTATCGCGAAGTGGCGGTGCTCAACGCCAAAGGCGAATCCAACTGGTCGGATGAGGGCGATATGATCGAATCGATGCGGGACAAGGCGGCGGAGGTCGGCGCCAACGGCATCATATTGAGCAAGATCGACGAGCCCAGCGCTCTCACGAAAGTGATTGGAGAAGTCGCGAAGACCGGGAGCCAGCGAAAGGGTAACGCGCTCGCGATTTACGTTCCGTCGGATTCGACGAACACCACGACGATTTGCGCAAGGAAGAAGTGAGCTCCTGTTGTTGCAATTCCAGTCGGGCGTCAGGTGGCAGCGCTAGCCGGCTCCACTCCTTCCGCCGCAAGCAGCGCTTGCTTCACCCCCGGTAGCCCGCTGTACCCCCCGATCGAGCCGTCGCTCATCACCACCCGGTGACAGGGGACGACGACTGCGACCGGATTCGCTCCGCATGCCTGGGCCACGGCGCGTGTCGCCTTCGGGCGATTAATCGCCTGCGCCACGTCGAGGTAAGATCGGGTTGAGCCCGCTGGAATCGCGAGAAGCTGGCTCCAGACTTCGCGCTGAAAATCGGTGCCCCGCAGGTCGAGTGGAAGCGCGCTATCGAGTTTGCGCCCGGCGATTCGTTCACGGACGGTATCGAGGGCTGGTTTGAGTGCCTCATCGTCTCGCTTTAGCTCCGCCTTTGGAAATCGCGCGCGCAGGTGCTCTTCGGCTCCCGTGTCGGATTCGCGCAGACTGATGGCGCAAACTCCCTTGTCGGTTGCCGCGACGAGCACGCTCCCGAGGGGGCTCGTTCCGGTAGTGAATCTTATTTCCATGGTTGTCCCCGTTGATGCCAGACAGTATGTCCAGACGACCGCGACTCTGCCAGCCTTTACCAGGGACACCACATTCCGAACGTCACCGGAATCTTTCGTCTTTGGTCACGATGAACATGAAGAACAATCAATTTGACTCCGTCAGGCCGGAATCAGATCCGCCCTGACTTCTTCCGTTGACGGCGATGTTTCTTTTACCGCGACCTGATCCGGCTTGAACACCAGCATCGACAGTCTCGAAGAGTGCATGACAGCGTCAGCGACACTGCCACGGAGCATTCGGGCCAGCCCACCGCGGCCGTGCGTCGCGATCGCGATCAGGTCAGCCTTCTCACGGCTTGCAAAATCGCCAATCGCAGTCGCGACATTCTCACCGATGACGATGTCCGTCGTGACGGCCACGCCATTGCGGCGGAGCCTGCCAGCGATGCGGAAGAGGTATGACTGCGCGTGCGAGATGTCCTTGTCCCACCATGGAAGACTGGGATCGACAATCTCCTTCTGCGAGTACGATTGCGGGATCAGAACATTCAACAAGGTGATCTCGGCGTCTTCGAGCTTCGCCAGCTCCAGCACCCGCGGGAGAATCTGTTCAGCGAGCGTCGATCCATCGAGGGGCACGACTATGCGCTTGAATGCTTCGATTACCTGCGGATTCAGATAGCTCGTCGGCGGCTTGACGACCAGAACGGGGATCGTCGTGTGGCGGATCAGCGAATCGGTCACGCTGCCCAGCGAGAGCCGGGAGATGCCGCTGCGCCCGTGAGTGCTGATCACTATCAGATCGACCTCGTTGCGCCGCGCGTATCCCTGAAGGACATCACCGATCGGACCGGCGTGTAGATCGACGATAATATCTGCCTTCGATGTCGCTCTGCACTCGGCCGCCAGTGCATAGAGCTCGCTCAACGCCCTGTCGCGTTCGCTGTTCACTAGTTCGGCTGCGATCGCAGTGCCTTCGACCGTCGCGGCCATTCCGAAGTACGATCCGGTCGCGAGAACTCGCACCAGCCGGACTTTCGCATCGCACCGTTCCGCGATTCTGAGCGCGACCCGAATCGCCTCGCGGTCAAACCCCGAGCCGTCGGTTGGGACCATGATCACTTTATACATACATCCTCCTTGTAGTTACGATTTCTTGCAGCGAGTGTTTTGAGAAGCGATCGTCAGTACCGCGGTGCCGACTATGGGCATAGTGCTCTCGATTCTTGCCGGCAACCTGCATTCGTCGTCGGTCAGATGAATCCGTATGACTCCCTCTCCTTTGAAGTGCCGAGGATCACGCACGCGCATCTCGACCAGAATCACCCGCAGCTCTCCCATGGGAGTCGGAATGATTTCGCGGCGGATGACTTTTACCGTCGTTGGATTGCGGGCGGCGTCGAAATGCCGGTCGAAGCTGTAGGTCGCTCCGGGAGTCATTGGAAGCGTGCGGATGAAATACATGAATGACAGCTCGTCCAGCGGAGTGCTGCTGGGGCTTGGGCCGGAGTCTCCTTTCGCCGACTTCCATTCCTTCTGGTCAGGGTAGAGGTCAACCGACTCGTCGTTGCGTGTCAAAGGATTCCGCTCGTGCTTGAGAAAACGGAGCGACGATCCTCGAAGGGGATCGAACCACGATGAGCTGCTACTGACCGCGCTGAGGAGCGCGATGCGAATCCTGGAATCGAACCGCAGCAGGTACGTGCTTGTCCCGCGGACATCGACCGGACCTTCGACCCACATTGTCGCCGTCCCTACCTTGCTGCCTTTAGCAATGGAGACTTCGTATGTGAGCTTCTCTCCAATAGAGAAGGGCAGGGCGGCGGTCTCGGAAGAGATGCGACCACTGGCGCAGACGCCGATCACTGCGAGAGCCATAAAACCAGGCTGTCCGAGCTGAATGGCTCGGCGTATACGCAGGGCCAAATGTGGCCCAGGTGCCGGTATTGAAGCGCTAGTTGTCATCCCGCAAGATGCGGGTTCCTGGTGAGGCCGACTGTAGGGGAGCAGCGGCCGATCGCGTAAGGGTTTCCCTCAAAGATGGATGGGAACATCGCCCCGAAAATTCAGCGGATTCCGACGAAAGTTTAGGCGAAGTCCGACAGTTTGCGTCGCTGTCCATTCGTATCCTGAGTGCGTGACCGAAGCATCCGCATTCCACGAACTGAGGATACGATAATGAGAAATACCTTATTGACTGTTTCAGCGCTCATGGCAGTTGCCGCCACGGCGGG
>DATHGO010000201.1:0-2696 GCA_035317585.1 Gemmatimonadaceae bacterium
CGCTTCCTTCGGTTTGAAGAGCGCCATGGCGTTGCAGTACAACCGGCCGAGCCCGATGTCCCATGGTGCGCTGGTGTCAGTGTTGAGCACGTCAGCGCTCAGCTTCGCCTTCGATTTCTTGAGCGCGGCGAGCTTCGTCTCGAACTCCTTGCGCGCCTGTTCGTGGTCACGGCGCGCCCTGTCCTGTGCCGCCTGCATCTCGCACACCGTCATCTCGCGATCGCTCTTGTAGGAATCAGCAGTGGTTTTCTGAAACTGGTTGCCCACCCCGCGCACGCGAACGCGAGTCGAGTCGAAGAACACGCGCCGCAGCTCGTCCGGGTTCGCCGTCGGAACGTCCTGGATGTTGCCGTGGTAGAGCGTAAGCTCGAGGTCGGTCATCCCCTTGGTCATCCCCATGGTGCCGCTGTCGGCATAGATCGTACGGTGACGCGTCGCGTCTCCCATGTCGTATATGACCACCTCGCGCATCAGGTTCGTGGCTTCGTCCAGATGTCCCGCGCGAAGGTAGAACTTTCCGGGGCTGACTTCGTTGATTACCTGTTCACGCAATCCGAACGTCGGCTTCTTCTGGGCGATGTCCCGCTGAAGAACAGCCAACCGGTGATTCGATCTGGGGAGGATTTGATCGTTGAACCCGATCATCACGACCGTTACGCCGAGTGCCGCCCACAACACGGGCTTCAACACGCTCACGATGCTGACGCCGCTGGCCTTGATGGCCGTGATCTCATTCTCCGCCGCCAGGCGGCTGAATGCGTACAGAGTGGCGACGAGAACAGCCATCGGCAGGGTCAGGGCCACAGTGAGCGGCACGGACAACCCGAAGAACTCGGCGATCACGAGCGTCGGCAGCCCTTTACCGACGAGCTCTCCAAAATGCTTTCCGATGTACTGCAACAGCAGGATCGAAGTGAGCGCCGTAAGAGCGAACGTTAGCGGACCGACATGTTCCTCTAGAACGTAGCGGTGCAGTATCTTCACGGAGTGAAATATACCCTCCGCCCGTGGGTAAGCGACACGCAGACAACGAGTTCCGCGCGTTCGGCGGGGCGGTGTTCACGCTACACCGCGATCGCGTTTGCCGCGGTCGCGCTGCTCTGCATGGCTGGCCGAACAGCTAGCGCGCAGGACCCGAGAGATACGACGCGGAAGATTACTCCGACTCCCCCGGTCACTCCGCCGAGCGGCACGCCGGGAACGCCCGCTCTCCGGCTGAGGCTCGGGCGCGACACGCTCCCGTTGATACTTCCGTCGGTTCTTTCACGCGGCGAGCGGGAGTCGTTCCGTCAGGCTCAGGCGCAGATCGAGGCGGCCCGCGCCACCGCATTCCAGCAGAACATGCGAGCGATCATGCAGGCGGTGTGGGGTCAGGTCGCGACCAGTAACTTCGCCACCGCGACGCCCGCGCCGGCGTATCCCGGTGAGCTGCCGCCGAAACCGAAGCCCACCGTCACGCCCAAGCGCGTTCCGATCCTCGGTGAATACGCCGATCTCGGGCTTCAGATCGACGGACGCCTCGAGTTCCGCGGCGAAAAGAATCAGAGCGCTCTCTGCTCGCAAACGTTCTTTTTCGATCCGGTCGCCGACTGCCGTAATTTCTTCGAGCCGAACGTCGACTTTCAGTTCGCCGCCAAGTCCGGCGGCATCGTCGCCGACAGAGTGCACGTCAATCTGGACTACGACACCCAGCGCGAGTTCGACGCGTCGAACAACATCTCGATCTACTACGAGGGAAAGCCCAGCGAATTCGTCCAACGGCTCGAGATCGGCAACGTGACCTTCCAGCCGCCTGCATCCCGCTACATCACCGCCGGAATCGCGAGCGGCAACTACGGAATCCAGGCTATCACGAAGATCGGCTCGATGCGGGTGAAGGCGATTCTCGCGCAGCAGAAGGGAAATATCGTTCGCGACCGGGTGTTCACGGTCGGCGACCGCACCCTTCAGGCGATCGACCGAAAAATCGAGGACTACCAGTTCGAGTCGCGCCGATTTTTCTTCACGATCAATCCGAAGCTCTTTGGCGCCGCGTACCCGAACGTCGACATTCTCGACACGCGGAAAATGGCGACGCTCTCCGCTTCTCTCCCGGATACGCTCAGGCCAACCAGGATCTTTCTTTATCGATTGCTGATCGGCGGACAGCCGCCCAATCCGAACGGGCCGCAGTTCCGCCTCATCGGCAACAGCCGCTCCCGCCGCGGGCAAGTCTACGAATACCTGCGTGAAGGCGTCGACTATTATGCCGACCCATCTCTGCTGTGGATCGCGCTCGTGCGTCCTCTCGCTCTCAACAACGAGCGACTCGTCGTCGCGTATCGCGTCCGCATCAACGGCCGGGACACGGTCTACACCGCGACGGGGGGTACGCCTGACCTCGCGTTCACGCCTCAGCGGGAGCAGTTCGCGAATCTCATCTGGGATCCCAACGTGCAGCCCGGCGATCCCGAGTTCGATCGCGAGATCCGAAGCGTCTACCGTCTTGGCGGAGCAGACCTGCGACGCCAGAGCGTGACGCTGAAGGTCGTCACGGGAAGCGCAGACGATCAGGAGAAGCCCGCCGCCGGCAACGGCGATACCTACCTCAAGCTGTTCGGTCTCGCGCAATCGACGAACAGCTCGAGCTTCGATCTGGAGAACCGACTCTGGCCGCGACCCAGCGATCCGAACTTCGAGCTCAGTCTCGGCTCGCC
>DATHGO010000202.1:0-4389 GCA_035317585.1 Gemmatimonadaceae bacterium
ATGATCCTCACTCCCGACACGGGGCAGGCGCGCATCTACTGCGATCACATTGAGCGCCACCTGGGCCGCGGCAAGACGCTGATGTTCGCACATGGGTTCAACATCCGGTTCGGCCAGATTATTCCGCCGAACGGCGTGGACGTCAGCATGGTGGCGCCGAAGGCTCCGGGACACCGCGTGCGCGAGGTGTTCCAGCAGGGTGGTGGCGTGCCGGCGCTGGTGGCGGTGCGTCAGGATGCATCGGGACACGCGCTCGACGATGCCCTCGCCTACGCCAAGGCGCTCGGCACCACTCGCGCCGGCGCGCTGATCACGACGTTCGAGGAAGAAACGGAGACCGATCTATTCGGAGAGCAGGCGGTGTTGTGCGGCGGAGTCTCCGCGCTGGTGAAGGCAGGATTCGACACTCTGGTGGACGCCGGCTATCAACCCGAAGTCGCCTACTTCGAGTGCATGCACGAGCTCAAGCTGATCGTCGATCTCATGTACCAGGGCGGGCTGAGCTACATGCGCTACTCGGTGTCAGACACCGCCGAGTACGGCGACTACGTGGCGGGACCGCGCATCGTGGACGATCGGACGCGGGAGGTAATGCGGGATCTGCTCGCGAACATCCGCGACGGATCCTTCGCGCGCGAGTGGATTGCCGAGAACGATTCGGGGCTCCCGCGCTTCAAGCGCACCCGTTCGGCGGAGACGAATCACCGCATCGAGGATGTCGGACGGTCGCTGCGGCGGATGATGACGTTCGTCAACGCCAAGGAGATTGTGCCGGGCGCGGCGAGCGCATGAAGCTGGTGCCGGCAGGCAACAGCGGAGAGCACGCCGGTCAATCGCGAGACAACACCGGCGATGACGGTCGCGTCCGGATCTTCGACACCACGCTCCGCGACGGTGAGCAGGCGCCCGGGTGTACGATGACGCTCGAGGAGAAGTTGGGGGTCGCGCATCAGCTCGCGCGCCTCAGGGTCGATGTGATCGAGGCGGGATTTCCGGCGGCATCGGAAGGCGACTGGACGGCCGTGAACCAGATTGCTCGCGAGGTCGGCACAGTCTACGGTCCCGACATTTGTGGACTGGCGCGCGCCAATGAACGCGACATCGAACGCTGCTGGTCGGCAGTGGAGCCGGCGGCCAACGCCCGGATACACATCTTCCTCGCCACATCCGAGCTGCACATGAAGCACAAGCTGGGGATGACGCGAGCGCAGGTCGTCGCGGCGGCGGGAGCGTCGGTCACTTTCGCCTGCTCCCTCGGCGCACAGGTGGAGTTCTCCGCGGAAGATTCGGCGCGCTCCGACCCGACGTTCCTGCACGAGGTTCTCGGCGTTGCGCTCGACTGCGGGGCGACGACGCTCAACGTGCCGGACACGGTGGGTTACTCGACTCCGGACGAATACGGCGCGCTGGTTGCGGGTGTACGCGCCAACGTTCCCGGCATCGAGCGCGCGACCATCTCCGCCCACTGCCACGACGACCTCGGTCTGGCAGTTGCGAATTCACTGGCCGCGGCTCGGGCCGGCGCGCGTCAGGTGGAGTGTACCATCAACGGCATCGGCGAGCGTGCGGGGAACGCGGCGCTGGAAGAGTTCGTCATGGCGCTGCACACGCGCGGCCAATTCTTCGGGCTCCACACGAACATCGAAACGCGCGAGCTCGCGCGTAGCTCGCGCCTCGTCTCAATATGTACCGGCATCGATGTTCCCCCCAACAAAGCGATCGTCGGCTCCAACGCGTTCGCGCACGAAGCCGGCATCCACCAGGATGGTGTGCTCAAGAATCGTCTGACCTACGAGATCATGAGCGCCGAGACCGTGGGGTGGGATGGTGTCGGGCTCGTACTCGGCAAGCATTCGGGGCGTCACGCGCTGCGGGTGAAGACCGAAGCTTTGGGCTATGAGCTCACCGACGACGAGCTCAGTCTTGTGTTTGCGCGGTTCAAGGAGCTCGCGGATAGGAAGAAGCTGGTCGACGAGGGGGACATCCACGCTTTGATGATTCGGGAGGAGAGCGGGGCCGTGCGCGAGCTGCGGTGAATGGTTTTGGCTCGGGCCAACGAACTACGCTGCTGCCCGCTCCCCGCTGTTCGCTGTAACATTAGAGAGTCTCTCTGGTGGTGCATGCTCGAAATGATCCCACAACTTCACCTACGCTTGGCGGCGGCGCTCATCGCGTTTGCGCCGGCCCTGGGCGCGCAAAAAACAACGGCATCGACGCCGGGCGCCTCGAAGACCGGGAAGGCGCAAATTGCAGGTGTGGTCGTCGACAGCCTTGACGGCAGATACCTCTCTAATGCCGATGTTGTAATCGATGGGACAAGAGAGACGACGCTCGAGACTGATTCCCTCGGGAAGTTCGAGATCGATAGTCTGGCGCCTGGCACATACCAGGTCGGAGTCTTTCACCCTCTTCTCGACACGCTGGGCATCGTGCTCGCCACACAGCCATTTCATATCGGCCCCGACAGCTCGAGCTTCGTGCTACTCGCCGTGCCCTCAGCGGCAACAATTATTCGCGGTACGTGCCCGGTTCAGCCGGACGCGCGGGGCAAGTCTGCGGTGATCGGCCACGTCAATGATCCCGAGACCCTGCAATCGGTCGCCCAAGCCGAAGTATCCGTCGCATGGACTGAGCTCGAAGTCTCGAAGGAATTCGGCATTCGCCGGACTTCACACCTGGTGCGCGACAGCACGGATCGCTCGGGAGCCTTCAAGATTTGCGGACTTCCCAGTTCGCTGCAAGCGACACTGCAAGCGCGACGCGGGTCCACTGTCACTGCCGAGATCCCGATCTCGCTCGGTGATAGGCCCAGTGAGCTGTTAGCGCGAACTCTTTTGCTCTCTCCCCTGGATTCAGGCACCAAGGTCGGGAATGCCGCAGTGTCAGGCGTGGTGCTGCTCGAAGGCAGTTCAACAAATAGGGGAAGCCGAGTTGAGCTGGTGGGAACCGATATCGTCGCTATGACCGATGACAAAGGCGAGTTCGCGATGCGAAATCTCCCGTCGGGCAGTAAGGTGCTGCTGGCGCGCCATCTTGGCTTTGGTGCGGAGACAGTCCCGGTCGATCTGTCGTCGCGCGAGCAGAAGCGGGTCGTGATCAAGCTGCCCAAATTCCTGGCGATCATGGATCCTGTCCTCGTAACCGCTCGGAGATCGGCAGCTCTCGACAAAATCGGCTTCAGTCAGCGGAAGAAATCCGGAGGTGGCTATTATATCGGCCCGGAACGACTCGAGAACATGCACCCCAACTCCGTCACCGATATTCTCAGAATGGTGCCGGGACTCCGCGTGAGGTATGGGCCCGACGGCGACGTCGTCTCGAGCTCGCGCGGAGGCGGGAGTGGATGCGTGCAATATTTCCTGGACGACATGCCGTATACGGAAATAGCGCCCGGTGACATCAGCCATTTTGTGACCGGGGGTGAAGTGGTTGCCGTCGAGGTCTACCAGGACACCAACACGCCCGCGCAATACGCACGCGCCGGAGCTTTCTGTACTACGATCGTACTCTGGACCAGGTTCAAGATCCGCAGTTAATGAGCTGGCTGCGACAACAAGAACGCTGCTGCATGCTACCCGCTCCGCGGCTTACCGACGAGCCCCCCAATCGCGCCCGTGATCGCTCCCACAATGGGCCCGACGAGAAGGTGTGAGTACGCGGAGCCAAAAGTGTTGGCGATTCCGAACGCTGTCGCGTCCTTCCAGCCGCTCTCGCGGAATTCCGACCAGGTCGAGACGTAGCTTGCTGATGGAATGGGAACAAACGACAGCGCCAGGCCGACGGCGACGAGGATCAGCATGCAGACTATCGCCGCCCAGGTTCCTGCCGTAGCCGCAGCGCCCACCGATGCACCCCTTCTGCCGGCGACGTAACCCGCCACTGTCCAGAGCAGAAATGTGCCGACCATGAAGACAAGCGCCGTGATTCCCGTCACGAGCTCCTCGGTAGGCACGAAGCTCTCGATGAAGAGATGAATGATCTGTACCGCAGCCGTCACCAGACCGAATGACGAGCCAATGGAAAGAGCTGCCGCGCGATCACCACTGACCGAAGTCATCCACATCACAACCGCGAAATAAACGGCGAGCACGATGAGCGGTTTGGCGATGAACAGAACGCTTCCCGGCATCGCGAGGAGCTGCCGGTACGACAAAACCCGAATCGCGATAAGCGCGATATTCAGGACGATGGCGGCGAGCGCAAGACGACGGGTCGGAATCATGATCGACAAGAAGATGGGTAGGCAAAGATTGGCGCGCCTGTTTAAAGCATTGACGCGCTCTCGAGACCTCAACATCCTAATTATCCCAAAACCTTCAGGAGAAATATGCGCTTTCGCTCGCCGAACTGGCTTTTCCTGCTATGCGTCCTCGCGTCGCCGGCGGTGGC
>DATHGO010000203.1:0-13354 GCA_035317585.1 Gemmatimonadaceae bacterium
CGCCGTCGCCATCGCTTCCACAAATCGCGCGCCGGCGCGGATGATTCCTTCCTGTTCCGCCTCGGTCCCGACCATGAAGCCGGACACGTCCTGCACAAAAAGCAGCGGGATCCCCAGCCGGTCACAGCGATCGATGAAGTAAGCGACCTTCTCCGCACTCTCGGTATAAATGATGCCGCCGAACCGTGGCTTCTCTCCCTCGCGTCCCTTGATGAGACCTCGCTGGTTCGCGATGACGCCAAGATTGATTCCATCGATGCGCGCGTCGCCGCAGATCATCTCCTTGGCGATGCCTTCCTGGAACTCGTCGATCTCGCCGTGGTCAAGAATCGCCCTGAGGACTGCATGCATGTCGTACGACATGCGGTGATCGGCGGGCAGCAGATCGTACAAGTCCTCCTCCTTGCCGCCGGATTTACCGGTTCTTGCCTTGGTCCTGGATGTGGTTCCGGCCGCACGCGCCCTTCCAGACCGCGTCTCGTCTTCCTCGCTGTCGCGCGGCAGGAGGGCAACGGCGCGCGTCGACGTCGGCAGACGCTCGATCAGGTCGCGGATCTTGGCGATGCACGCCTCATCGTTATCGAGAGCGTAGTGGGCGACGCCGCTGATCTGAGTGTGCGTCGATGCGCCGCCCAGAGTTTCCGAATCGACGACCTGTCCGGTCGCGCCCTTCACCAGATTCGGACCGCCCAGACCCATGAACGATGTGCCCTTCACCATGAGGATCACATCCGAGAGCGCGGGCAGATAGGCGCCACCCGCGATGCATTGTCCCATCACAGCCGCGATCTGCGGGATGTGCAGGTAGCGTTTCATGATCGAGTTGTAATAGAAGATGCGCGCCGCTCCATACTGGCCTGGAAAGACGCCCTCCTGATACGGCAGATTGACGCCGGCGGAGTCGACCAGATAAACGATCGGGATGCGGCACCGCATCGCGATCTCCTGAGCACGCAGAATCTTCTTGATCGTCTCGGGCCACCACGACCCCGCTTTCACTGTCGGGTCGTTGGCAACGACGACGGTCTCCCGACCGTGAACTCTCACGATCGACGTCACCACTCCCGCCGCGGGAGCTTGACCTTCGTATTGGTCGTACGCGACGAGGAGTCCTATCTCGAGGAAGCTCGACCCGGGATCGCGAAGGAGCTCGACGCGCTCGCGGGCCGAGAGCTTCCCCTGCTGATGGAGCTTCTCCAGGCGTTTGGCCCCGCCTGCCTCGCGAAGCTTTGTCTCGAGCGCTCTCACCTCATCGCTCAGCTCGCGCAGGCGGTTGCTCACTAGGCTTCCTGCTTTTCGCGCGTGGCGAACCACTCCTTGATATACGCGATCAGCTCACTGGTGGGCGTGCCGGGCCCGAAGAGTCGCCCGATCCCGCGGGCCTCGAGAGCCTCGACATCTTCTTTCGGAATGATGCCACCGCCGGTGATCAGGATGTCGTCCCTGCCCTGCGCGTGAACCAGCTCTTGAACGCGGGGAATGAGAGTCATGTGAGCGCCGCTCAGGATCGAAAGGCCGATCACATCTACGTCTTCCTGCACCGCGGCGGTCGCGATCATCTCCGGCGTCTGATGCAGGCCTGTGTAGATGACCTCCATTCCGGCGTCGCGAAGCGCCGCCGCGACGACCTTGGCGCCCCGGTCGTGTCCATCAAGGCCTGGCTTGGCGACGAGAACTCGGATTGGTCTCATAGAGAGTCAAAGTTAGCGGCAGCGGAGCGCGAGCGGCAATCGGGCTTTACTCTTTACGAGCGACAAGCAGCATCTCGGAGGATGTTCTTCCGAGAGGTCGATCGTGAAATCCGTCAAAGGCCTGTTCCACGACCAGACCCGCATCGGCGAACAGCTCTGACAATCGCGTGGCCGTGTACAGTCTGATCTTGTGTTCGCGGCCACCGCTCCTGGCACCCCGCTTCCACGTCGATCGAACTGTCAGCAAACCGGACAATGGGTCGAATTCCCGCTCTTGCGCGAACAGCGTCTTTCCGGAGGTCCACCAATCGCGCTCCAGAAAACGCGCCATCACTCCATCTCGGCTGCCGCCGTGCCAGACGAGCAATCCTCCCGGCTTCAGCACACGCGCGAACTCCCGGACGACGCGCACATCTTCGGCCGGGTGCGCGAAGAAGCCGAACGATGTGAAGAGGTTGAGCACCGCATCAAAGCGCCTCGTCCAGCGCGCCGGCATTTTTCGCATGTCGCCTCGCGCGTAGCGGAGGTTTGTGCCTGTACCGCGCTTGCGCGCGACGTTCAGCAATTTGCTCGAGTAGTCGAGACCGTCCACATCGTAGCCCGCCTCGGCCAGCAGGTGCGAGTGTCGTCCCTGTCCGCACGGGACGTCGAGTATCCGCGATCCCACGGGGAGGCCGACGAGATCTATCAAACGTGCTGTTTCCTGGCGATCGTGCTCGGGCGTGAAGAGGAGACCGTATTCCAGGAGATAGTGGGCGTCGAAGGCGGACTCCCACCACTCGCTCGATTTCTTCAGAAGAAAACTGGCTCGCGGTAGGCCCCGAACACCGTTTCCATCGCGGCGCGGATCTCGTAGAGTGTGCAGTAGACGCGCGCGCAGTCGAGGATGTACGGCATGAGATTCTTCGAGGTAGCGGCCGCCTCTCGCAGCGCGCTCAGCCTCTTCTCTGCGACTGCGTTGTCTCTCTCAGCTCGCATTTTCGCCATCCGCTGCCTCTGCTCCCGCTCGGTGGCCTCGGCGATCTTGAGAAGCTCGATCTCGAGCGCCGGTCCGTCCGTGACGAATTCGTTCACGCCGACGATGACGCGTCGATGCTGTTCGATCTCCCACTGCTGGCGGGCCGCGGACTCGTTGATCTTGCGCTGCAGCCATCCAGTCTCGAGGCCGCGGACTACTCCACCAACTTCCTCGATCTGCTTGAACAGCATCTCGGCTTCTCGCTCCAGCTCCGTCGTAAGCGTTTCGACATAGTACGATCCGCCCAGCGGATCGATGACGTTGGGAATTCCCGTTTCGAAGGCAAGAACCTGCTGTGTTCGCAGCGCGACCTGAACCGATTCTTCGGTAGGGAGCGCGAGCGTCTCGTCCATGGAGTTCGTATGCAGCGACTGAGTTCCGCCGAGCACGGCGGCCATCGCCTGGTACGCGACGCGCACGACGTTATTCATGGGCTGCTGCGCAGTCAGTGTCACGCCCGCGGTCTGCGAATGGAAGCGCATCATCAGCGAGCGTGGATCCTTCGCCCCATAACGATCCTTCATGTGACGCGCCCAGATGCGGCGCGCGGCACGAAGCTTCGCTATTTCTTCGAAGAAATCGTTGTGGATGTCCCAGAAGAATGAGAGCCGCGGCGCAAACGTGTCGACGTCGAGACCTCGCGCGATTCCGCGCTCCACGTAGGTGAATCCATCCGCGAGTGTGAAGGCCAGTTCCTGCGCCGCCGTCGCACCGGCTTCTCTGATGTGATAGCCGGAGATGGAGATCGTGTTCCACTGCGGCACGTGCTCAGCCGACCACTCGAAGCAATCGACGATGAGTCTGAGCGCTGGCTCGATGGGATAAACCCATGCGTGCTGCGCCATGTACTCCTTGAGGATGTCGTTCTGGATAGTGCCCCGCAGTTTCTTCGAATCGACGCCCTGCTTCTCCGCGGCGGCGATGTAGAAGCAGTAGAGAATTACGGCCGGGCCGTTGATCGTCATCGACGTCGAGACCTTGTCCAGCGGTATGCCGTCGAACAGCGTCTCCATATCGGCGAGACTCGAGATTGCGACACCGCACTTGCCCACCTCTCCCTCGGACCTGGGATGATCCGAGTCGTACCCCATCAACGTCGGGAAATCGAACGCCACCGACAGCCCTGTCTGCCCGTGCGCGAGCAGGAACTTGTATCGCTCGTTCGTGTCGCGCGCACTCCCGAATCCCGCGAACTGCCGCATCGTCCACAAGCGGCCGCGGTAGCCGGTGGGATGAACGCCCCGCGTGTACGGATAGAATCCGGGCATTCCCAGCGCTTCGGCGCTAGTCTCGGCCGCGTCGAGCGGAGTGTAGATCGGCTGGACTTCCTTTTCCGAGTTGGTGAATGCGATGTCGCGCACCTCGCCCTTCTCGAACTTCTTCCGCCACTCGGCGACTTCCTTGCGAAGCAGGCGCAGCTCCGCGCTCTGCTCCTCGATCGTCGCGATCAATTCGCTGTCAGCGGCGCCGTTGGAGCTAGGGCTCTTGAGTTTCGTCATATATCCTCTTCTCCACGTACGAGCTCACCACTCTGTCGCAACAGCTCGTCGGCGACGGCGAATGGGGTGGCGCGTCCTTCTTCAACCGATGGCAGCTGCAGCTCGAGCCGACTCATCGTGGCCGTATCTTTCCACAGGCGCACGCGGATTTTTTGCTCCACGATGTCCATTACGCGCTCCCGCAATCTTTCCCGCCTGCGCGCGCTGAGCTTGCCGCTCTGCGCAAGATAAGCGAAGTGACGGTCGAGCGCCGCCACGATCTCGGTGATTCCCTCGTCCTCCGTCGCGACGGCACTCAAGACCGGCGGCGTCCACTCGACCGGATTCGGCACGGCTGCCGCTTCGCGCGCCGCGCGCGCGGGATTCATGCGCTTGAGATCGACGCCGTGATGCGCCGGAACGCTTCCGAATGAAACGCCCTTGCGGAGACCCAGCATCAATTCGACGTCGTTGCGCAAGCGATCCGCACCGGGCCGGTCGGCCTTGTTGACGACAAAAATGTCCGCCACTTCCATCACCCCCGCTTTGAGCGTCTGAATCGAATCGCCGGATTCCGGAACGAGAATCAACGCGGTCGAATCGGCGGTTCGCGCGACGTCCAATTCCGATTGGCCTACGCCCACCGTCTCTATCAGCAACCGATCGAAGCCGAACGCGTCGAGCACATCTGCCACCTCGCGCGTCGCAGCCGCCAGACCGCCCAGCGAGCCACGCGTCGCCATCGATCGGATGAAAACTCCTGGATCGAGCGCCACGCTCTCCATGCGCACCCGATCGCCGAGCAAGGCACCACCCGTGAAGGGCGACGTCGGATCCACAGCGATCACTCCAACCGTGAGACCGGCATCGCGAAATCGCTTTACAAGGAGCGCTGTGATGGTGCTCTTGCCGGCGCCGGGCGGTCCGGTCAGGCCGATGCGTCGTGCCCGCCCTGTTCGCGCGTGCAGAGAGCCGAGTATCTCTTCGAATCCCTGTCGATGGTTCTCGACGATGCTGACCACCCGCGCCAGCGCCGCCGGTTTCCCGGCGTTGAAATCATCGATGAGGCGATTAGAGGACGCGCGCAAGAATCCTCTCCTGTCTGCGCCACATGGGCGAGGTGGTGCGGCCCGCGCCTGTTGGATGATCGTGGCCAAGAACGTGAAGCGTGCCGTGGATTACAAGCCGCAGCAGTTCCTCTCCGGCCGATATGCCCTGGGCTTTGGCATTTTCCCGTGCGATCTCGGCGCAGATATAGACGTCCCCAACTACGGCGCCGCGCCTGCCAACCCGGCCGAGGCCGAACGATATCACGTCGGTCGGACCGTGGTGCCCGAGGTAGCGATGGTTCAGATGCGATATCGTGGCCCGCCCAACGAACGTAATCGATAGCATGGCATCCTTTGCGCGTTCCGCTTTCAGGGCTGCGACGGCGGCTTCCCTCACTCTCGCCCGCGACACGCTCAGACGGCGCACACTGGAGGAAATGTCTATCGCGAGCCCGCGCGGAGGCCTCTTCATCCCGTCAGCCCCGCGCGAATCCGTTCAGACGCCCGAGTCCTCTGCGTACGCTTTGATGATCTCGCGCACGAGCCGGTGGCGCACGACATCGGCATCAGTGAGATAGTAGAACCCAATGCCATCGATGCCGGGCAGTATGCGCTCGATCTGAACGAGTCCCGAATCTTCCCGCTTGGGCAGGTCGATCTGCGTTTTGTCGCCGGTGATCACTGCCTTCGAGTTAACGCCGAGCCTTGTCAGAAACATTTTCATCTGCGCGGTCGTTGCGTTCTGCGCTTCGTCCAGAATGACGAAGGCATCCGCGAGCGTTCGTCCGCGCATGTAGGCGAGCGGCGCGATCTCGATGGTGCGCGTCTCGAGCGACTTCAGCACACGCTCGTGCGGCATCATATCCTCGAGCGCGTCGTAGAGCGGCCTCAGATAGGGATCGACTTTCTGCTGCATGTCGCCGGGAAGAAATCCGAGGCTTTCGCCGGCTTCGACGGCGGGGCGCGCCAGAACGATGCGACGAACGCGCTTGCGCGCGAGCGCGTCAACCGCCGCCGCAACCGCGAGATAGGTCTTGCCGGTGCCCGCCGGTCCAATGCCGACGACGATGTCGTTCTCTGCCATCAGCTTCATGTACTCGGCCTGACCGCTCGTCTTGGCCTGAATGATCTTTCGGATGCCAGGCAGAACGATGCGCGTCTCGCTGTCTACGCCGTTTCCGTTCCCCTCACGCGGACCCTCGATGCTCATCCGGAGCACGTCGTCCGCGGTCATCGGCATCTGCTGCTTGGCGGTGTCGATCATGCGCTGGGCGATTGGTATGGCCCGCGCGACTGATTCCGCATTTCCGCTGATTGCCAGCGTCTCGCCCCGGAGCGCGATCTTGGCTCCCGTCTGGCGCGCCAGCTCGACCAGGTTCTCGTCATTGACGCCGGCCAGCGTCAGCATGTCCGCGCCTTCTGTCGAGAGGCGCTGAATCGTTGTCTCTTCGCTCACGTCAACTCGTCATTGTCTGAAGATGGAGATCCCTCAGGTCTTCGGGTGGAACGGCGGACGGCGCGTCCTCGAACAGCGCCCTCGCCGCGGTAGTTTTCGGGAACGCAATCACGTCCCGAAGAGAAGACGCTCCAGCCAGCACCATCGCAAGCCTGTCGAACCCGAACGCAATTCCACCGTGGGGCGGGGCTCCCGCGCTCAGGGCATCGAGGAGGAAACCGAAGCGGAGTTGGGCATCGGTCGCACCGATGCCGAGCAGTGACAACACCTTCCGCTGCAACGATGGATCATGGATGCGAATGCTGCCACCGCCGAGCTCAGTCCGTTCAATACGACGTCGTAGGCAAGCGCACGAACTTTCTCGGGCGCCGAATCGAGGAGGTCGAGGTCGTCCGGATGAGGCGAGGTGAACGGGTGATGCACCGAGCTCAAGGTCCCGTCCTGTTCGCGGCCGAACAGCGGAAAATCTGTCACCCATAGAAATGATCGCTTGTTCTCCGGCACGAGAGAGAGCCGTTGGGCGACATCCTGACGCACCCTGTCCAATGCCGGATTGCTGACGTGCTCGGGGCCGGCAACCAGCAAACACAGCTCGCCCTCTCCGATGGCCAAGCGCTGCGCGCCGCTCTCGCTCAGGAACTTGGCGGCTGGTCCTTCGAGTCCGGCGGTGCCGCGCTTGAGCCGGATGAGACCGCCAGCACCAGCGGATTTCGCGATGCCTTCGATCTCATCGAGCTGCTTTCGTGAAAGCGCGGCGCCGCCCGGGATTTTCAGCCCGCGAACGCGTCCGCCGGCTGCGAGTACGGCGTTCGTTACTCCGAACTCGGATCCCTTAAATGCGTCACTGGCGTCGAACAGCTCCAAGGCATACCGCGTGTCAGGGCGGTCGATTCCGAATCGCTCCATCACGTCGGCGTAGCGCAGCCGCTCGAAGGTCGGAGGAATTTCGTGTCCAGCGTCTTTCCACAACGCCGAGAGCAGTCCCTCTGTGAGCGAGAAGATGTCTTCAGGTGTGATGAACGACGCTTCGATATCGATCTGAGTGAACTCGGGCTGCCGGTCGGCCCGCAAATCCTCGTCGCGGAAGCAGCGCGCGATCTGGAAGTAACGGTCGAATCCGGAGATCATGAGCAGCTGCTTGTACACCTGTGGAGACTGTGGCAGAGCGTAGAACTCGCCAGGATGCACTCTGCTCGGCACGACGTAATCGCGCGCGCCCGACGGCGCCGGTTTCGACAGAATCGGAGTCTCTATCTCCAGATAGCCGCGCTCATCGAGGAACCGACGCGTCGTCTGCTGGAGCTTGTGCCGGAGGATCAGATTGTTCTGCAGCTCGCTGCGACGCAGGTCCAGGTTCCTGTGCTTGAGACGCAGCTCCTCGGCGGGGAGCTTTTCTCCCCTTCCCCGCGCTACCGGAATTGCCGGAGTCTCCGCCGGTCCGACGATCCTGAAGTCGCTCCCTCTGACTTCGATCTCGCCGGTGTCCATCTCAGCGTTTCTCATCTCGACCGGACGCGCGGCGACTTCACCTTCGAGCGTAATCACTGTCTCGAGACCAAGCTTGCCGGCGCGCTCGATTGCGTCGATAGGGGTCCACTTCGGATCGAACGAAACCTGAACGAGTCCCGCGCGGTCGCGAAGATCGAGGAAAACGATTCCGCCAAGATTCCGCGTGCGGTGTACCCAGCCGCCGAGTTTGACTTTGGCGCCGACGTGAGACGCTCTGAGCTCTCCGCCGAGATGCGAGCGAGTGGCCGTCGCGAAACGGGAGGTAGGGGCCGTGGAGGTCAGCGCCGGGACGTGTGGGTCGAATAAGACATCGAGAGGGGTTAAATTTAGTAGTTGCATAGACTTGGTGGAAGGAGCATGTCGGACAAAAACACGCGTCGGGAGCATTTGCCGGCGAAGCAGAACCTCCTCAACGTGCTTCCTTCAGAAGCCGAGGAGCTGCTCCGCGGCTTTGCCGTGGAATACGGCCAGCAGCCCTTCCGCGGCTCCCAGGTGGTGAGGCACCTCTGGCAGAATCCGGCCGAGAGTTTTGCATCAATGACGGATCTGCCACTCGCATTTCGAGACCTGCTCGAAGACCACTTCACGATTCCGCGCCTGGCATTGGCAGCACGGCAGACGTCGAGCGACGGCACGGAGAAGTTTCTCTTCCGCCTCGAAGACGGCGAGTTCATCGAGACAGTCGCGATCCCGGAGGGGTCGCGCATGACGCTGTGCATCTCTTCCCAGGCTGGCTGCGCTCTTCAATGCGCGTTCTGCGCTACAGGCGCCATGGGGTTCACACGCAATCTCCAGATGTTCGAGATCGCCGGACAGGTGCGTGAGATGAAGCTGCTCTCTCCGCCCATGCAGGTGACGAACGTCGTCTTCATGGGAATGGGCGAGCCACTGATGAACTGGAGGGCCGTCGATCCCGCCCTCACTGTTCTCAACTCGCCCTCGGGTCTGGGGATCGGGGCGCGACATATCACTGTTTCAACGGTCGGGGTTCTTCCGGGGATCGTCGCTTTGGGAGAGCGCCAGGAACAATTCAGGCTCGCAATCTCGATTCACGCCCCGAATGATGATCTGCGACAGTCGCTGATGCCCATCAACACCAAGTACCCACTTGCCAGCGTCATCGAAGCCGCGAAGGTCTTCGATCGGCGAGTGACGTTCGAGTACGTGATGCTGGGCGGAATCAACGATGGCGCCGAGCAGGCGGCGCAGCTCGCGGTGCTCGCGCGTGAGTGTGGCGCCTTTGTGAATCTCATTCCCCTACATCCCGGCGGAGCCGGGGACTTCACGCCAAGCCCGCCACAACAGATCCAATGGTTCGCTCGGCGCCTTCGGGCTCAGCGCGTCGAGGTCGCGGTGCGAAAGAGTCGCGGTATGGACATCGCCGCGGCTTGTGGGCAGTTACGGGTGGAACGGCTGCGGCGGCGGACGCCAGTCGGCGCCGATAAGGACGGTGACGTCCAGGTAGCGTGAGCTGTCGGGACGCGTAGCGACCGGAGCATTCATGGCCCGGCCGACCAGGCGCGCCCAGGCGGGGTGCGATGAGCGATCGTAGACGATTGTTGTTGCTCGTTGCTCGCTCACATTGCCCGAGCCGACGACATCGAAGCCCCGGTCGCGTAGATACAGCGTGGCGCGACGCGCCAGACCTTTCGTCCTGGTCGCATTCAGAACTTCCACCTTGATACGTGTTCCGTCCGGCGCCCGCGCATCATCGGGCGCGTAGCTAACTTTGGGCGCCGAGAACGCGTTCATGATCAGCCACACGATCCACCCGATGACGCACAGAATCAGAAAAACGAGAATGATTCTGCCGTAGCGACGCCGGCGTGGCGGTTCAGTCACCGCAAGCTATTCCAGAGCTCGACGGTCTCGGGGAAGATGTGGTTGCCCTCGCGCACCGACCACTCGAGGCGGAAACGCACCACCTGGCGAAACACACCCTCGAAGTTGTGCGGCACCTGGCTGGCGAGAAAGCCGCGATCTTCGGCCAGGAATTTTCGACCTGGCTCGAGATAGTCCGCCATGTAGAGCGCCCGTCCCGTTCGATCCCAGCTCGCGTGTCCGACGGTGTGATAGCGAATGGCATCGAGCAGGTTCTTTCTTCGCTCTCCTTCGGCTTCGAGCTTGATCGCGACCGCGGGGCCATGGAGCAGGCCGTCGGGGGACGTACGATCGCCGGTGATGTCGCGCAGCTCCGCGATCGGCGCATCACGCAGAGCGTCGTGCCAGGTGCCAGCATCGATCCACGCATTCGCTTCGTCGGCGGTCAGCCGCATCGCCGCCCCCCACGCCCGAAGCAGCGACGTCACGCGCGCTATGTGCGCCAGACGCCGCTCACTCACCTGCGCCCACGCCGGCAATCCCGAAGTCTGGAGCTGCACCATGTCAGAAGATGATGTTGTCGATCAATTTGGTTTCGCCAACCCGTATTGCGCCAACGGCAGCATCGCCATGGCGCACGTTGTTGACACGTTGAAAGGTGTCGGCATTCACGACCGCCATGTAGCGTGGGGTAAGTCCAAGCACCCGTTCGAGCATGCGCCAACCAACCGCCTCGAGCGCGCTCGCGCGGCGCTCGCCCTTGGTGAAGACGTCCCGCATCGCGAACAGTGCTTTCGACAGCTTGAGCCCAAGCTCCCGATCGCGCGGAGAGAGGTATCGATTACGGCTCGACATGGCCAATCCATCCGGGTCCCGCACGGTAGGCGCGACAAGAATCCCCACCGGAAAATTCAGATCGCGCACCATGGCCTTGACGGCCGCGGCCTGCTGCAGATCCTTCTGCCCGAACACCGCCACGTCGGGCATCACGATGTGAAAGAGCTTGGCGACCACTGTGAGAACACCCTCGAAATGGTGCGGTCGCACCGCGCCCTCCCACTCCTTTCCAACGCTTCCGGGATGGACGATCACGACGGGAGCGTGCTCCGGGTACATGTCCTCTCTCGTCGGAGCGAACAGGAGATCCACTCCCCTCTTGGACGCGAGCTTCGCATCGTCTTCGAGCGTGCGTGGGTAGCGGGCGAAGTCTTCGCTCGGCCCGAACTGCAGCGGGTTGACGAAGATGCTCATCACGACGACATCGGCCACGCGTTTCGCTTCATCGATCAGGGTGAGATGACCCTCGTGAAGCGCGCCCATCGTCGGCACGAAGGCGATGCTCTTCCCCTTTGCTCGCACGCCGGCTACTACGTGGCGCATCTCATCAATCGTCCCGACCGACTTCATCCTAGAAGCTGTGCTCGGCATCCGGATAGGCGCCGCTCCGAACATCGCCCGCCCAGTTGCCAACAGCCGAGCGAACCTCCTGCGCCATCTCGGCGTACCGCTTCAGAAACTTCGGCTGGAACGTGTCGTTCAAGCCGAGCACATCCGGCAGCACCAGTACCTGGCCATCACATTGCGCGCCGGCTCCGATGCCGATCGTGGGAATGCCGACCGCGGCGGTGATACGTGCGGAGACGGCGGCCGGCACAAGCTCGAGCACTACGGCGAACGCGCCTGCCTCCTCGAGCCCCTTTGCCTCGCCGATAAGTCTCTCCGCTCCTATTTCCTCGCGCCCCTGAACGCGGGCTCCCCCGATCGCGTTGACTGATTGGGGGGTGAAGCCGATGTGAGCCATCACGGGGATGCCCGTGCGCACCAGAGCGTGAACGGTGTCGAGCATCTCGGGGCTCCCACCTTCGACTTTCACAGCCGCAACACCTGTCTCCTGAATGGCCCTGCCACAATTGAGCACGGCGCTTTCGACGCTCGCCTGATAGGAGAGAAACGGCATGTCGATGATGATCAGCGCGCGCTTCACCCCGCGTCGGACGGCCGACGCGTGGTAGATCATATGATCGAGCGTTACCGGAAGAGTCGATGTGTAGCCCATGATCGCGGTACCTAGCGAGTCGCCGACCAGGATGGCGTCGACTCCCGACTCGTCCACCAGCCGGCCAAACAGCGCGTCGTACGCCGTCATAACGACCAGTTTTTCGCCCTTGCGCTTGTGTTCCGCGAAATCTCGAACCGTGACGGGGCGCTGCTCCGACTTAGTCTTATCCAAAGCGCGAGCTCCTCAACGCCGCAAGCTCTCTCAGCCAGAAGTCGCGATTGGACAGCTCTGGATGCGGCACCGTGAGACCGGGCTCGCGCACGCTCTGATTCTCGAACAACACGATGTCGAGATCGAGGGTGCGGGGTCCCCAGCGAGCGGCGCGCACGCGTCCGGCATCGGTTTCGATTCGCTTGAGCTCGGCGAGCAAATCCTGCGGCGACAGCTCTGTTTCGATGGCGATCATCTGATTGAGAAAGGGCCCCTGCGCAACCGGTCCGATCGGAGCGGTCTCTTCGGCATCTGTGTGACCTAGCACCCGCGTTGTGGCGAGGTCTGCAATCGCGCGTCGCGCCTGCGCCAAAAATACCTCACGCTGGCCGAGGTTGGAGCCGAGCGCTATGTACGCGACATCTCTCACGCACGCTCTCGCTCGAGGGCGACTTCCGCGTACGCAAGCGGCCCCGGGAGCGCAACGTTGGGTTTGCGCACCGCAATCCGAACGCGTTCGACCAATGGGAGCTGGAGGGCGCGGTCCGCGATTCGCTCGCCGACTTCCTCGAGAAAATTGGTATGGCCCTGCGTCACTACCTCCGCCACGAGATCGTACACACGCCGATAATCGACGATATCCTTTGCTGTGGGCCGCTCGCCGCTGCGCCGAACCCAAAGCGATGCGTCGACCTCGATCGACTGCGCGATCTCGGCCTCGTGCGGCAACACTCCAATGCGCGCGTGAAATCGCATCGCCTTGAGGGTGACTACGTCGGTATCGGGGCCACGGTCGCTACCCATCGAGAGCCTCTCGCAGACTGCGTGTCAGTTTCAGGACATCCTCCGGGCCAATTTCAGCCGCTCTCACGAGCGCGCTGCCGACCACGACTCCGTCTGCCAGCTTGCCGACGCTACGCGCCTGCTCCGGCGTCGAAATTCCAAATCCGACGCAAATCGGAAGCGTCGTGGCCGATCGAAGGCGTCGGACCGATTCGGGCAGCGATGTCGCTGTCGTTTCCTGCACACCGGTGACACCGAGTCGGCTGATAAGATAAACGAATCCGCTGCCGTGCCGCGCGATCTCCGCCATTCGATCGCGCGGCGTCGTCGGCGCGACGAG
>DATHGO010000204.1:0-4327 GCA_035317585.1 Gemmatimonadaceae bacterium
TGTCCCGGCTCGAGCGCCATGTAACGAAGAGCCTTGTCGAGATCCGCGCGCTCAGCTCGGCTTTCGGCATCGCTCGGGTCGGGCACACGTCCGTCGATGGGGATCGCCATCGATGGATTCGTGCCGAACGTGATCATCGGAGCGAGGCTGGCAGCATCGAGCTGCACGGAGCGATCGTACGATGCCGTCTCATCTGGTGAGAGCCCGCGCCACCGGACAACCGCGGCGTCCCAGTCCGCACCTGCGGGTGCGAAAGGACGGCCAGCGATGTACTCGAACGTGGTGTCATCCGGCGCGACGAGACCGGCGCGCGCGCCCGCCTCGATGGACATGTTGCAAATCGTCATCCGCTCCTCCATACCGAGCGAGCGGATGGCCGAGCCGGTGTACTCGAGCACGTGGCCTGTCGCGCCTCCGATGCCGACCTTCGCGATGATGGCAAGAATGATGTCCTTCGCCGTCACCCCACGGGGCAGCACGCCATCGATACGCACTTCCATATTGCGCGGCTGGCGCTGAAGCAGAGTCTGCGTGGCGAGGACATATCCCACCTCGGACGTGCCGATTCCGAACGCCAGCGCCCCGAAAGCGCCATGAGTGCTGGTATGGCTGTCTCCGCAGACGATCGTCATGCCCGGTTGTGTGAGGCCCTGCTCGGGGCCGATCACGTGGACGATTCCCTGGCGGCTGTCATCGAGACCGAAGAGCCGGATTCCGAACTGCTCGCAGTTGATCTCGAGCTGCTCGAGCTGCGCCGAGGCCTGAGCGTCGAGCACGTGGAGACGGCCGGCCGAGCGCGGAGTGGTGGGCGTCGAGTGATCCATTGTCGCCAAGGTGAGGTCCGGCCGGCGGACCGGAGCTCCACGCCTTCGCAGCTCGGCGAATGCCTGTGGCGACGTCACCTCGTGCACGAGGTGGAGGTCGGCGTACAGGACCGCCGGGGTGCCTTCCGTTTCGGGACGAACCAGGTGGTCCGCCCAGATCTTCTCGAAGAGAGTTCTTGGTGATGTCATCAGGCGTTACGACGCGACCAACTGCAACTTATGACTACCGGCCGAGGGCTGTCGGCGGTCCGGCTGATGGCTGCGAGCGAGCTTACTCATGATTTCTTTGATCATCGCATTTACGTCCACTATTCAATCGTTCAAGTGACCAATCGTGTTTCTGGGTGAGCCCGTAGCCAACAACTGCGCTTCTGACAGCCCCTGGCCGGTAGTCGTCAGTTTGCAGTTCCGAACAAAAAAAGCGGCCCCGCATCGTACAGAGGGGCCGCCATGAATCCCGGTTCGCGAAAAGTTTACGCGTGCGCCGGTGGGCCGCCTCCCGTAGCGAGAGCCGTATTAAGTCGAATGAAAAGAATTGGAAGGTGGAGCTGATGCATGAGCGAGAAGTCGTTTCGGGCCGGCGCGGAATCGTACCGGCGAGTTGGCAATGTATTTCTCGCTTTCGCGGAGGTCAAGCACGCGACCCTTACTTCGATCTTTACTTTTCCCGTTTCCTGATCTAGCTTGCCACCCATGACCGGTTTCTGGTTTAGCGCAACCTATTACTACGGCTTCTTCGGTTACAACCGATGGGGGCCCCGGTCGCGCGTGCGGTAACTTTCAAGCTTCAACTCGCAAACAGACCACGGGCCTCCGCAATCGCGGGGGCTTTTTCTTTACCGAGCCCCGCGCAACGACAGACCCAAATCTCAACTTTCACGTCGGGGCAGTCATGGCAATATCCGAGTCGATGCACGCGAAAACCTTGCGACCTCAGGGAAATGGTGGATTTCCCGCCAAGGATATGTCGCGCCCATATCGGCTGGCGGCGCATCCTTCAGCGTCGCGAGCCGCGACGCGGCCAGTGCGCGTGAGCGACACAGTGACAATCGGCGGCGCCGCAGTCACGGTGATCGCGGGACCCTGCTCGGTTGAGAACGTGGAGATGATCGTCGACATCGCCAACCGCGTGAAGAGCCTCGGCGCCATGATGCTGCGAGGGGGCGCGTTCAAGCCGAGGACGTCACCTTACTCTTTCAACGGGCTTGGCGCCGAGGCGCTGGGGTTTCTCGAGGCAGCACGCGCCGCGAGCGCTCTTCCGGTTGTGACCGAGGTGATGGACACGCGGCAGGTCGAGCTCGTCGCTCGCAGCGCCGACATGCTTCAGGTCGGCGCGCGCAACATGCAGAATTTTTCCCTGCTGGAGGAAGTGGGTCGGTCCGGCCGGCCGGTGCTCCTCAAGCGGGGTCTGTCGGCGACGATTACGGAGCTCCTTCTGGCGGCCGAGCACGTGATGGCCGCGGGAAACAGCAATGTCGTTTTGTGCGAGCGCGGCATTCGCACCTTCGAGAGCTCGACGCGCAGCACACTCGATGTTTCGGCAATCCCGGTGCTGAAAGAGGAAACGCATCTGCCCGTGATCGTGGATCCGAGCCACGCTGGAGGGCGCGCGCGGCTCGTCATTCCGCTAGCGCTCGCCAGCATTGCCGCTGGAGCGGACGGCATCATGGTGGAGGTCCATCCGGACCCGGAGGCCGCGCTCTCAGACGGTGATCAATCGCTCACCCTCGAGATGTTCGCCGAATTGATGCGCGCGGCTTCGCCGGTAGCGCGCGCGGTAGGACGAACGCTCTACTGTCCGCCGGACTTGCTATCCTGATGCAATGCTCGCCGCTGTCAAAGTATGTTGACAGCGCGAGCAGTGAGAAGAATCACCGTTCCGAATGCCATTGCAGACTGGAGCATCATCATGAGCTTCGCCCATCGCGTGAGCACCAGCGTGTCCGTCGGAGAGAAAGCGGTGCACGTATAGAAAGAGACCGCGAGGTAGTCGATGAAGCCAGGCCGCCAGCCTTCCGCTTCCGCGAGTGACACGCCCTTCCTTCCGGGCGCATCGACGGCCATCTGCGGAAAAAGGAACGCGCCTTCCATGTGTGCCTTGCGTCCGTCACGCGCGTGCGGACCGCCCGCGTCCAGTCGCCAGTACCACGCGGCAAACACGATGACGTTGGCGAACCAGAGGATGGTCGCCGATCGCAACAGCATCGGCGCCGATTCGGCGTGGTGGAGCAAACCGGACACAAGCGTCGCGAGACTGTAAAGCATCGACAGCGTCAGCACGCCAAGGTTGGCGTAGCTGAAAATGTCGGTCAATTTGATTCGATTGTGCTTGTGAGCGAGGATCGCGCCCGTCAACAGAACGACATTCGTCGTCACCAGTGCCAACGCTGGCGCAAGAGTGAGCGAGCGTGGCAATGCCAGCGGCAACATGGCCGCTGCAAAGAGAGCAACCGCGGCGGGCCAACGCGGTTCGGGCTGTAAATCGGGCGGCGCGGTCACGATGCTCCCGAGGACAACAAGGCGACGGTGCTGATTACCGGCGGGTTGTAAAAACCGCCCGAGACGCGACGAACCCAATCGGCGATCGGGCCGCGCAGCATGATCGCCGCCGCGAGTAGAAGCAGGACGATAGCAACGAGGGCGCCGATCTTCCACCTGGCGAGCGGCACGCGCATCAATGCGGAATCATCCAGCGCCTTTACCAACTCTCGCGCGGACTGCGGACGATCGCCTGGCTCCTTCTCCATCGCGCGCATGATGAGTGACGCGAGCGGCGCGGGAGCATCACAGCACTCATCGATCGGCTGCGGTTTTTCCGCGATCTGAGCGGCGATAAATTGCTGCGCGGTTCTCTTGCCAGGAAATGGATGCACGCCCGAAATCAGCTCGTACGCGACGACGCCCCAGGCGTAGAGATCCGTGCGCTCGTCGACGTGGTCACCGGCGGCTTGCTCCGGCGACATATAGCCGGGCGTGCCAACCGAAGAGCCTGCGCCCGTGAGAGTTTTGCCGCGCGGTTGAGTCTGCGCGGCGTTGATGGCCTTGGCGATTCCGAAGTCCGTGACGACCGCCGTTCCACCGGACAGCAGCACGTTCTCCGGCTTGATGTCGCGGTGCACGACGCCATGCTCGTGCGCATACTCGAGAGCGCGGGCGATGTCGCCGAGTATCCGCACCGATTCACCGAGGGTGGGCGGAGGCCCGCGCTGCATTCTTTGCCGCAGATTAACCCCTTCGATGAAGGGCATACTGTAGAAAGGCAGCGCGCCGGCCGCGCCGGCGGTCAGGACCGGAACGATGTTGGCTTGTTGAAGCTTTGCCACGAGCTTGATCTCGCGCGTGAAGCGCTCGACGTTTAAAGTCGCCGCGAGGTCCGGCATCAGGATCTTGATGACGACATCCCGGCCCAGCGATTCGTCGCGGGCCACGAAGACGAGCGACATCCCCCCGCCACCCAGCTCGCGCTGGATGGTGTAGTTCGCGCCGAGTGCGTGCTGGAGCAG
>DATHGO010000205.1:0-14722 GCA_035317585.1 Gemmatimonadaceae bacterium
TCCCTCGATGCGATTGAAGCGCGTGAACGGCAGTCCCCATGAAACCGTAGGCCGCTGTGGAGCAAACTCCGGTTGTGCCCCGAGCGTAAGCGCCTCGGACACCAGCGCATCGCGTTCGGCCGTTCCGAACACCGCTTCGCCTTCATCGTAGATGGATTTCGGGAGCTCGCTCGAATGCGCCAGCGCGACGGTGTCGCAAGGCGTCCTGATCAGAATCCGCAGGTTTTCGTCTGATCTGACCTGTCTCCGGACTCGCTCGGTTCCTACCTTGCACGCGTCGCGACGGCGTTCTCTCCGTCCGGCGCGCGATAAGGAATCGGTCGCCGTATCCATCACCGCGATGTTTACGTCGGGCACCGGCTCCGGTCCGTTCACACTCGAGTAGGTGTAGCGCTGCTCGAGCTTGAATGGAACACGCATGAAGCTCACCTGCGCATTGCCCTCGATGGTTTGCGACCTCGGAAGCCAGAAGCGTCCCTCGTGAAGGCCGTACTCGACCGTGATGGCGGTGACATTCGCCTTCATCGGCGTAATCATCGGCTTCACCCAACGGGGAATGTCGTCATCGGGATCGTGTTCCTCCTCGTTTGCTTCCTTGGCGACGGCCATGATGTCCATTTCCTGCGCCATCCGATAAACCGCACGCACGAGGTGGCCCGTCTCTGCATCGAACCAGAGCGAGCCGACCGCGACGTTCCACTTGGGCTGACGCGGGCGAATTCGGAGCTCGCGCAGTTCGATGCGTTGCCCGCCGGGAAGCTGGAAGCTGACGGAATCTCCCGACTGGTAGGTGTAGTAGGCCTCAGCACCCTTGGCGAGCGGATGAATTATCTCGTTTTCGTTGACGTTCGCCTTGGCGAGATCTCCCGCGATCCAGAGCGTTTCACGCCCCGGAGCGTACGGTATGTCGGTGTCGGACCCAAGGTCGACGTCTTCGCTCCCTACCCCCTCGAGCATCGGGAAGGCACTCCGCTGCCCTTTGACATCGATGACGGCGCCGTTGCCACGCTGCCACATCACGTGCGACGCTCGCTCACTTCGCATCAGCAGCCGGTCGCGTCCGATGCGCTTGAATCCGATTCCCACCGACATGCGCTCGTAGGCATTCGCGTCATAGCCGGTGAGGCTCGAGTCCTGGGTGAGCCTCGCCTCGCGCGCATGAAGGAGCAGCTCTCTGGCGCGTGAATCCTTGAAGGCGCTGGCGAGGATTGCCGGAGTGACGGGCAACTGCTTGGCAAGACGGATTTCCTTTCTGGCCGAGTCCCTTGCCCGCCCCCGCGCACGCAGCGAATCGCGCACCTGCTCTCTCCGGATTGCGATTGAATCGCTCCTCGCGCGCGCTGCGCTATCCTGCTTCTCCTTGCCGATCTGAAGATCGACGTGAGACTGCGCGAGGACGACGGCGGCGAGGAGCGCGAGCATTCTCTTACTGTCTCGTCGGACGAGGAATGGTGAAGGAGACGCCCAACTGCCAGAGGACGAGATCAGTCTTGCTGCTGCGCGGGTTGATGTTGATTGAACCGTCGGGATTGTCCGTGATGTCGCCTTCTCTCAAATACGTGGCGTGAGCACCGTAGTGATATCGCGCCCCAAGATTGAGTGCACCGCTGGATTTCCCGAACGGAATCATTACCCCACCGCCGAAGACCCACGCATGAGACCAGTCGTCGAAGTTGGTCGTAGTGAAGGCCGTTCCGGAGTTGTCCGTTCCCGAGAGTGACGACTCGGTCCAGAAATACGTTGCCGCTATCGCGGCGTTGGCGTAGGGACGGAACCATCCGTCGGGATTCTGGAGCTGCAAACCGATGGCGCCGAACCCGATACGGTTATCAGTTTCCACATCCAGCGAAACGCGTCCCGTGTTCGGAAAGTTGACCCGTTGGGTCTCGCGGCCGTACTGAACACCACCCACATCTGCGCGGATGTTGAAGTAGCCCTTCGGGTCGATCTTGAACATTCCCGTCAGGTCGAGTCCGTAGCCGTTCGGAACGTTGTTCGCGAACTCGCCCTTCGGCTGGGAGATTGCGAAATCGCCCCCGAACGAAAAGCGTGAAGGAAGCATCGTGACGTTTGATATCTGTGCGTCAACCGTTGAGGCCGACGCGAAAACAAAAGCAGTGCTCAGTACCAACACGGCTTTGGACTGCATAGTTTCTCCTTCGGGTTTGGAACCCAGAGTTGGCAGGGACGGTGCCCCGGTCTATGGCCAACGCTATACCATGTTACGGTAACAGGTTAGACCGAGTTTCAAGTCCCGTGAAACAGGTTATTGCCCTCTGGTCGTGACACTTCTTGTCGTCCTATGGTGACACCTTTCGATAATTCCGCGCCGGCCCTCCGAGTCCAGGGACTCCGGAAGGCCTATGATGACGTCGTCGCCGTCGATGGACTTGACCTTCAGGTCCAGACCGGGGAGTGCTTCGGCCTTCTCGGCCCCAATGGCGCCGGCAAGACTACCACGATCGAGATCTGCGAAGGTCTTCTGCCCGCCGACTCGGGCAGTGTCGAGGTGCTCGGCCGTCGCTGGGGGTCGGACGCGCGGGACCTGCGCGAGCTGCTCGGAATCCAGCTTCAGGACACCCAGCTGTCCGAAAAGCTCACTGTTGATGAGACACTCACTCTCTTTCAGAGCTTCTATCGCGATGCGCGCGATGTCGGAGAAGTAATCGTTCAGGTCGAGCTCGAAGAGAAACGCCACTCCCGAGTCGGCGCATTGTCGGGCGGACAAAAGCAACGGCTGGCGGTCGCATGCGCGTTGGTCGGAAATCCACAGCTGCTCTTTCTGGACGAGCCTACGACGGGTCTCGATCCAGTCGCGCGCCGACAGCTCTGGGATCTGATCTCCAAATTCCAGGCGGAGGGAAAGACGATCGTTCTCACCACTCACTACATGGAAGAGGCCGAGCGGCTGTGCGACCGGGTGGCAATCGTGGATCACGGCCACGTGATCGCGCTCGGAACGCCGCGCGATCTCATCGATTCCGTGGATGTCTCGCGTCTTCCTCCGCCCGAGCCTCGAACGACGTCTGCGACGCTCGAGGATGTATTCGTATCGCTTACGGGAAGGACTCTGCGCGATGAGTGAGCGAATTCCGTTTCCGATCACCGACGAGATGGCGCGCGCCGAGCTGAAGCCTCTCCCGCACCGAGGCTTCATGAGAAGCTCGATGGTGCAGCTCACCCTCGTTCGATTCCGCGAGTTCATACGCGAGCCCGAAGCGGTTTTCTGGACATTCGTCTTTCCGATTCTGCTCGCGGCGGGATTGGGAATCGCGTTCAGGCAGCGCGGGCCGGACAAGGTTCAGATCGGCGTCGTTACGGGAGCGCCCGCAAGCGCCGCGGTAATCCAATCTCTCGCCAGGGATTCCACGCTTGTCGTCTCAACCTACGACGACAGTGCCGCCGCGCGTGCGCTTCGCACGGGAAAAGTCGCGCTGCTCGTCGTTCCGGGATCTGCAAAGGACAGCGTTGGTTACGTATACGATCGCGGGCGAAGCGAGGCAGTGAATGCGCGCCTGATGGTGGACCGCGCGGTCCAGATCGGAGCGGGCAGGGTGGATGCTGTTCGCGCGAACGATACCTACGTAACCGAAGCAGGCTCGCGGTATATCGACTTCCTCATTCCCGGGTTGCTCGGCATGAACCTCATGGGAAGCAGCATCTGGGGACTCGGCTTTTCCATTGTCACGGCGCGCAGCAAAAAGCTGCTCAAGCGATTTATGGCGACGCCCATGTCGCGCGCGCAGTACCTCCTGTCGTACCTGTGCTCGCGCCTCGTTTTTCTGATTCTTGAGGTTGTGACTCTCGTCGGGTTCGGACATTGGGCGTTCGGGGTCCCGCTTCGCGGCTCACTCGCGACGCTGTTTTTGATCTGTGTCCTTGCAGCAGTCTCCTTTGGTGGTCTGGGGCTTCTGACGGCATCACGTGCACGCACGACGGAAGCTGTATCGGGAATCATGAACTTTATCATGCTTCCGATGTGGATCTTTTCGGGCGTGTTCTTCTCGTCCGCGAACTTCCCGCGTATGGTGCAGCCTTTCATCAAGCTGCTGCCGCTCACGGCGGTGAATGATGCGCTGCGCGCCAACATGCTCGAGGGAGCATCGTTCGCGGCGGTCTCTTCGCAAATGTTCGTGATACTCGTTTGGGGGGTAGTCACGTTCTTCGCCGCGCTCAAGTTGTTCCGCTGGCGCTGATGAGCGATTCCGCTCCTGTCGCCGCCGAGAATCTTCTTCAGGTCAACGACACCCTTTCGATTCCGCGCAGCGAGCTCGACGTGCGAGTGTCGCGCGCTTCCGGCGCCGGCGGGCAGCACGTCAACAAGACATCGTCGCGCGTAGAGATCTTCTGGAACATCCCCGGATCGCGCGCGCTGAGCGAGGAGCAGCGTTCTCGCCTTCTGGAGAAGCTCGCCTCCAAGCTGACGACCGAGGGGAGCATCCGCGTCGTCGCGAGCGACATGCGGAGCCAGAGCAGGAATCGGGATCTGGCGGAGGAGCGGCTTGCCGATCTGGTCAGGCGAGCGCTGATCATTCCAAAAAAACGAAGGGCGACGAAGCCAACGAGAGCCGCAAAAGAGGCGCGGCTCGAGTCAAAGAAGCGACACTCGACCAAGAAGCGCGATCGCCGCACCACGTCACTCGATTGAACGGTAAACGCGGTCACGCTTCGCGCGCGCAGATAGTCGCCGCGTTTGCTTCGATCTACGTGATCTGGGGATCGACGTATCTGGCGATCCGTTACGCCGTCGAGACGATTCCACCATTCATCATGGGCGGAGTTCGTTTCCTGATTTCGGGAGCAATGCTCTATCTGTGGGCACGATCTCGCGGAGCTCCCAAGCCGACGCGCCTTCACTGGCGCAATGCGATAATCGCTGGCGGCTTTCTGCTCCTCGGTGGAAATGGAGCGGTAGTGTGGGCGGAACAGTTCGTCCCGTCAGGCCTCACCGCACTCCTCGTGTCGATTCTTCCCTTCTGGCTTGTGATCATCGAATGGATCAGGCCTCCGCGTCGGCGGCCAAGCGCCGCCGTCCTCGTCGGACTGGTCCTCGGCTTCGTTGGAATCATCGTGCTCGTTGGACCATCCGATGTCGGCGGTCATGGAGACGTGATGCCGCTTGGCGCCTTGGTACTCATACTCGGCTCCTTGTCGTGGGCGATCGGCTCCTTTTGGTCGCGCGACGCGCAGCTTCCCGAGTCCGGGCTGCTCACCACGGGCATGGAAATGGTCGGAGGTGGCGTGCTACTGCTGGTAGTCGGAACGCTCGCCGGTGAGTTTTCGCGTCTCGACATCCATGGCATCTCGAACGCATCTGCCTTCGGCCTGCTTTATCTCATCACCTTCGGATCGATGCTTGGCTTCACATCGTACATCTGGCTACTCGACAAAGTCTCTCCGGCGAGGCTCGGAACGTACGCCTACGTCAATCCAATCGTGGCTGTCCTGCTCGGCTGGGCGATCGCGGGTGAGCGGTTATCCATCCGCACGGGAGTCGCTGCGGCGATCGTCATTTGTGCGGTGGCTCTCATTACGACGGCGCGGAGCACAGAGGCCGGTCAAACCGCCTAGTGCCCCGCTCTGTGATCACCGCGTTGCGCTAGAAGGAATTCCCGGATGGCAGCCAACGACTCCGGGTCGGCCGTTGCGATTCTCACCTCTCCGCCACGCGGTAGATCCGCATAGGTATAACGGATCAGCGACTTCCTCCGGCTCATGATATCGGTTCCAGGCATCGCACGCATGTGGACGAACTCCGGCGTGGAGAAATCTCCCGCCTGAAATGCGTGTTCGATGAGCTTCATGTGTGCGCGTATCTGAGCAACAGCAAGAGAGTCGGCGCCTTTCATTTGGAGCGCTATCCGGCCGCCGTTCGGCAGGACGTCGAATTGGTGTGCAGATGCGTACTGGTCCACTCCCATTGCCATCTTTCCACGCGCCTGCAATGATGCGAACGAACTGTCCTGTCCCAGTCCGTGCTTCGCGCACAAGACACTCAATGCGAGCAAGCCGAACAGAACGGCCCTTGTAGGAAGGATTGACACTTCTACTCCGAGTTAGGTGACCATCTGCCGCTTTGTGCGCCTCGGCTGATAGTTAGGGCCCGTGACCTTCCTCGGCTGGGACTAAAGTTCCCGCCCTTACTCGCGCATGCCTCTCAAGGCGCCGATTCCGCGCACCGATTGAGAATCGCAAGGTTTAGAACTCGATATTTCCCCTCGCCGACCCTTTCGATCGCCCCCAATTGTCGTAATCCACGAAGCGCGCGGACAACGACCTCGCGAACCGTCCCGAGCTCTTCCCCAAGAGCTGATTGCGTCATTCCGAGGGAGAACGCCGGCGTCTCCCCTGAATTCGGCCTCGATCGCGCCGAAGCAACTGTCGCCTTGTATCGCTCGAGGATGAAATGGGCGAGTCGCGTCTGGACGCTGCTCACGGTAATTCGATCCACTCTCTCCACCAGGCTTGCGATTCGGTGCGAGAGGCGCTTCAGAAAGTAAAAAGCGAGTGTCGGGTCTGCGGCGATCGCTCGTCTGACGGCAGCCTCGGGAAGAAACAGGCATCGGGTTGGCTCTGCGGCGATCGCTGTCGCGGGATAACGACCGCCGGTGAAGAACGGAACCTCTCCGAGCGTGGAACCGGGATCACCCGAATGAATGACCAGCTGGCGACCCCCACTGCCGCGGACGATTCGTATTCGTCCCTCGAGGACCAGGGTAATTCCTTCCGAGCGATCGCCAGCAGACCAGAGAACTTCGCCCGTCGAGAATTGTCTCTCCATGGAGTGCTCGAGCAGCGTGTCCCTGCCAGCTGGACTCAGGTTCTGAAGAAATTGGTTTCTTGCGTCGAGTTGGCTCAAGTGAACGGCTTGTTCAGAATTTCGAACCGGCTGCGATAATGGCGCGGCGATACCGTGAAGCGCCGCTCGAAGGCGCGTCGGAACGCGTCATCGCTCGCGTATCCTACCGACCGTGCGATCGCTTCGAGGCTCGATTGTCGCGCAGCAAGGCGGCGGCATGCTTCGGCGAGCCGGGCCTCCTCTACAAATGCGGCCGGGGTAACGTCGAAGCGTTCTTTGAATGCACGCGAGAACTGCCGCACGCTGAGACAGGCCCGATCGGCGAGTGACGGGACAGAGAGATCTGCTTTCAGGTGGGTCAAGATCCATGCGGCCAAGCCGGCGAAGCGATCGCTTGATTCCATCTGAAAGCGGAGCGGCTCGGAATACTGGCTCTGTCCGCCGGACCGCTTGAGGTACACGACCATCTCGCGCGCCACCGCGAGTGCGGCCTCGGGGCCGAGATCCTCTTCAACCATTGCGAGCGCGAGATCAATGCCGGCGGTAATACCGGCGGAGGTATAAAAGCGGTCATCCTTCCGGAACAGCGCGTCGGGATCGACGCGGAGCTTCGGGAATTTGCGCTGGACGTCAGCAATGAACGCCCAATGGGTGGCGACATCGCGGTCGTCGAGCAATCCTGTGGGCGCAAGACCGTAGATGCCTGTGCATACGCTGGCGATACGACGGATTCGCGAAGCGCGTGACGATATCCACGCGGCAGCGCGATCGGCCACGCCCGGCCGGCGCAGGCCGCTGCCGCCTGGGACGATCAGCGTGTCGAGCTCGATATTCGTGGGAATGGCGTGGCGCGGCGTAATCTCGACGCCGTTACTCGCCCGAAAGCGCCTGCCGTTAATGCCGATGATGACGACTTCATAGTGCGGCCTGTCGCCATCACGGAACTCCGGCGCTGAGAGAGCGTCGGAGCAGAAGACGTCGGCAGGCCCGAACATGTCGAGCGCCTGGAGGCCATCGAAGCCAAGGATACCGATTCGGCGTGCGCGCATTCCCTACACTAGAACGCGTCTGCAATGCCCGCAATGGCCGTTTTTGTCGGATTCGTGACATTGAGCCTTGCATACCGGGTCGATCACGACCGTCAACCGGATGTGGCTGGACGAGTGCTCGGGCCAGGCCACTTGATCGAAGCAGCCACAGAGAGTGCAAGCCCCGCCGCAATTACACCCAGCGACACTCCTGTCGGAACCTCGAGAAGATCGCCCAACAGGAGTCTGGCGCCGAAAAAAATGAGAATCGCGGCGAGGCCGACCCTGAGATAGCGGAAGCGATCGACGACTCCCGCCAGAACAAAGTAGAGCGAACGCAGGCCGAGCATGGCGAAGATGTTCGAGGTGTAGACAATGAAAGGATCGCGCGTAATCGCGAGGACCGCGGGCACAGAGTCGAGCGCGAAGACGATATCGGTTGTCTCGACGATGATCAGCGCCACGAGAAGCGGAGTCGCAACGAGCCGCCCACCACGCTCAGACTGGCGCACTACGAAACTGCCGCCGTGATACAGCGGGGTGATGGGAATGAGTCGCGCCACCCATGTGTTACAGATCGAGCACGCGGCGACTACCAACTCTTGCTCTTTCTGCTTGCCCCATACCAGGCGAAAGGCCGCGAAAATGATGAGCGCGGCGAAAGGGTATACGACCCAATGGAAGCGGGCGAGCAGGAGCAGTCCGGCGCCGATGAGCAATGCGCGCATGACGAGCGCACCGAGGACACCCCATAAGAGCACGCTCCGCTGTTGGGCCGGCGGAATTCGCAGCTCGGAGAAGATCAACACGAATACGAACACATTGTCGATCGAGAGGGACTGCTCCAGCAGATAGGCCGTGAGGAAGGTCAGCGCGGCACTCTGCCCGTACACCGCGAGCACTCCGAGACCAAACAGCAGTGCAAGAGCGACCCAGGCGCCGTTTCTTAGCGCAGCTGCTCGCAGAGTGAGCTGGCGCTGCTCGTCACGCTTTCCGTGGAGGAGTTCCAGGTCGAGGGCCAGAGCTAATAGCACCAGGGTCCCGAACAGGACCCAGGCCCAGAGACTTACGTGCACGGAATCGCCCGGCGAAGAGGCATTTTCAACTTTCCAAAGTCTGACGTACTCATATCTGGGGCAGTGATCACCGATTGGTCGACAGCCTGCTCAGTCGACCGACCGGAAGATCGAATGCAAAAAGAGTGTCACGCCTCGCGCGGCCAGACCTTGACCACGACCGGGTCGTGCTCACAGGTTGCAACAGCTGCCACTGCCGATCAATCCCAAATCCAGAGTGGGTGACGCTTGTCGACTACTGAAGCGACGATGATACAGGGACTCCAGTCGGCGGCAGCGGATCCCGAGATCGCGCTGCCGTCGACGGCCACGGCAGGTGACCCGGCATTTCCCACGCTTACCGAGGCGCAGATCGCGCGCGTCGCCGCACACGGCCACTTGCGCAAGGTAGAGCACGGCGAGGTGCTCGTGAAAGCGGGCGCCAGAAACGCGAGCTTTTTTGTGGTGGTTTCCGGACACCTGGACATTGTCCGGGTGTCTGACGGCATCGAGACGATCGTCGTGGTACATAAGGCCGGTCAGCTCTCGGGCGAGCTCAACCTTCTTTCAGGCCGGCGAGCGGTCTTTTCCATCCGCGCCGGCGAAGCAGGCGAGGTCATCGAGGTCGATCACGAGCAGTTGCTGGAACTCGTGCAGACAGACGCCGACTTGAGCGAGATCCTCATGCGCGCGTTTCTCCTGCGGCGGGCGAGGTTGATCGCCAGCGGCATCGGCGACGTTGTGCTGATCGGATCCGTACACTCGCAGGAAACGCTTCGCATTCAGGAATTCCTGACGCGTAACAGCCATCCGTACCAGTACATCGACCTTGATCGCGACACCGGCGTCCAGGAGCTTCTGGATCGATTTCGGGTCGCCGTCACCGATATCCCTGTAATCATCTGCCGCGGCGAGGTCGTTCTGCGGAACCCGAGCAATCGTGATATCGCTGATTGTCTCGGCTTCAACGAGTCAATCGACCAGGCGCAGATCCACCAGGCCGTGATCGTCGGCGCCGGACCTTCGGGTCTCGCCGCGGCTGTGTACGCGGCATCGGAAGGCCTCGACGTGCTGGTGCTGGAATCTGGTGCCCCAGGAGGACAGGCCGGTTCGAGCTCGAGGATCGAGAATTACCTCGGGTTTCCCTCCGGGATCTCGGGCCAGGAGCTGACGGCGCGCGCCTACTCTCAAACCCTGAAATTCGGCGCGCACCTGATGGTCACGAAGGCTGCAAAGCGCCTCAGGTGCAACACGAGGCAGTACATCATCGAAACCGACGACGGCGCGCAAATCCTCGCGCGTACCGTCATCATCGCAACCGGTGCGGAATACCGGAAGCTTCCGCTGGAGAATATTTCGCAGTTCGAAAACGCCGGCGTGTACTACAGCGCCACGTTCATCGAATCGAAGTTGTGCGCCGGTGAAGAGGTTTGCGTCGTTGGCGGCGGCAACGCGGCGGGGCAGGCTGCCGTGTCACTCGCCCAGTCGGCGAGACACGTTCACATGCTCGTACGATCCGATGGTTTGGCCGAGACCATGTCGCGATACCTGATCCGGCGCATTGAAGAGGATCCGCGGATCACGTTGCACACACGTACCGAAATCGCCGCGCTCGAGGGTGATGATCATCTCGAGAGCGTGCACTTCCGCCGGCGTGACGATGGGACGACGGAGCGAAAGGTCGTTCGTCACGTGTTCGTCATGACGGGTGCCGCTCCGAGCACTAGCTGGCTCGACGGCTGTGTCACCCTCGACGATCACGGATTCATCAAGACGGGGTCGGAGCTCTCGGCGGATGAATTGTCTGCCGCGAAGTGGCCATTGGCTCGTTCTCCGCATCTTCTGGAAACGAGCAAGCCCGGAGTGTTCGCCGTTGGGGATGTGAGGGCCGGCAACATCAAACGCGTCGCATCAGCGGTAGGCGAGGGATCCATAGCAGTTTCCTTCGTGCATCAGGCGCTGCAGGAATGAGAAGGAGCCTATGTCTCTGATCTCTCGAGGATTTCGGGGAAGACGACAGTCCGCCGACACCGCGGGGCGACTCCCTCCTGGCCAGTATGAGACCCGGGATTTTCCAGTTCTCTCCGCGGGCCCGACGCCGCGCACTCCGCTTACTGCGTGGGACTTTACTCTGAGCGGTGCTGATGGTCGGAGTGCTCGCTGGACGTGGGACGAGTTCGTTGCGCTTCCGCGCCAGACGACCACGAAAGACATCCACTGCGTCACCAAGTGGTCCAAGTTCGATACGGTGTGGGAAGGTATCTCGGTTGATACACTTCTCTCGGAAGCGGCAGCGAAAGGAATCGCGTCCTCACCGTACATAATGGCGAGGTGCGATGGCGGTTACACCACCAATCTTCCACTCGCGGACGTGATGGGCGGGAAGGCATGGATCGCATTCATGTACAACGGTGCTCCGCTTCCGCCGGAGCACGGGGGCCCCGCTCGCCTGCTGGTGCCGCATCTCTACTTCTGGAAGAGCGCGAAGTGGGTTCGTGAGCTGCGCCTGATGGAAAGCGATACGCCTGGGTTCTGGGAATCGCTGGGTTACCACAACTACGGTGATCCCTGGCGCGAGCAACGGTACGCCGGCGACGAGTGACCAGTGTTGGCGCGGCACCGAAGATTGTCTGGCGGTTCGCCACGGTTATCGATGTCGTGCACGAAACGCCCGAGGCTCACACGCTCACCCTCGACGTGCCGGGGTGGCCGGGCCATCGCGCCGGGCAGCACGTGGACGTACGACTCACCGCGGAAGACGGGTACCAGACGGAGCGCAGCTACTCTATCGCGTCCCCACCGGAAGATTCCCGGCTCGCACTCACGGTCGAGCGCCTCGACGATGGAGAGGTCTCACCATATCTCTCCGATGAGCTGCGCTCCGGCGATAAGCTCGAGCTTCGCGGCCCAATCGGGGGGTACTTCGTTTGGGACATCGCAACTGGGGGACCGCTCCTCCTTGTCGCCGGCGGTTCGGGGATCGTGCCGTTGATGGCAATGCTGCGCCATCGCGACATAGCGCTCGGGACCGCCGACATTGGCGCCCGGCACCGACTCCCGGTGCGATTGCTGTACTCTTCGCGCCGATGGGAGGACGTGATCTATCGGGACGAGCTTGCCCGTCTGGCAAAGAAGGACACAACCCTCGAGGTCAATCACACGCTTACTCGCGAGCAGCCTGATGGATGGACCGGATTCAAACGCAGGATTGACCGCGCGATGCTCGAGGCGGTCGCGTGGCCGGCGACCGAACAGCCGCGCGTATATGTCTGCGGCCCGACTCCTTTGGTCGAAGCGGTGGCTGCCAACCTGGTCGAGCTCGGCCACCAGCCGGCACTCGTCAAGACGGAGCGGTTCGGCCCGACGGGTGGGTCGGTCTAGCATTCAGAACTATTCTATTCAGCGAAAGGAGCCGATGATGAAGAAACGCGCTACTCGAAAACCGAAAGCCGACATGCAGCCAGTCGATGGCAATGCGGCGGCGGGAATTCTGAGTGAGCTATTCATTCCGGATCTCACAGCCGCGCGGGCAAAGTGCGCAGGCTGCGGAGTGACGCGAACGATTGGCGTCCTGCTTGTCTACGCCCACGGGATGGGGACGGTCATGCGGTGCCCGGGATGTGATCGCGTCGTCATGCGAATCGCGCGCACTCCGACGCACGTATGGCTGGACGCAACAGGCGCTACTTCCATCGCCGTCGCCGCACCGCGCTGATCGGCCCTGGAACTGCTTGATGATTCTCTTCACAGGAACTACGCTAACGGTGACTGTCTATGCCTGCTAACGCCCCGTGCGCTCACATTCGCGCGATCAAAACCGTCAAACTTCCGAAGAAGCGGGAGTGCGAAGAATGCGTCAAGATCGGCGCATCCTGGGTTCATCTGCGAACATGTCAGGAGTGCGGCAAAACGCTCTGCTGCGACGATTCGCCCAACAAGCATGCTTCGAAACACGCCCGCGCGAGTGGTCATCCAGTGATTGCGTCCGCCGAGCCCGGCGAGCGGTGGCTGTACTGCTATCCCGACGACGCTTTTTCTGAATACTGAGCACAGTTAGTTGGAAAGCTTCGTTACCTCAGTCGCGCTGATCGGCGTCGTCATCGTCGTCGCGTCCCTTCTCTCGGGCGTGATCGAGCGAAGCGGTTTCCCCCTCACACCGGTTTTTCTCCTTCTCGGCGCCGCGATCGGCCCGTGGGGATTCGGCATCACGGACGTTGGGTTTCACTCGCCGGCTCTGCACGTGCTCGCGATGCTCGGGCTGGCGCTGCTCCTCTTCAGCGACGCTGTCACGCTCGATACGAAGCAGCTCCGTGCGCGGGCGCGCATGGTATGGCGACTGCTCGGCCCAGGTACGCTCGTCCCGACCATCATTACTGCGTTCACCGCATGGCTGCTGCTCGGCTTGTCGAAACCGGCGGCGGCGATCCTTGGCGCGGCTCTGGCCTCGACCGATCCTGTCCTTCTCCGCAGCGTGCTCCGCTCCAAGGCGCTTCCTGAAACACCGCGGATAGCGCTCCGCCTCGAGACGGGGATGAACGACGTCACGCTGCTCCCGATCGTGATCATCTCGATGCTTCTCCTTCCGGGTGGGCATCCCGATGTCGGCACGGCCATGGGGAGTGGCACTGGTATCGGGCGAAGCCTGCTCGGGCTCTTCGTGCTTGGTCCGGCGCTCGGCGCACTCGTTGGGTGGGTCGGCATTTCGCTGCTCGCGTCCGTTCGTGAGCGCACGGGTGTGCGACGCGATTACGAATCACTCTACGCGCTCGGTCTGGCTTTCTCGAGCTTCGCGTTGGCGGAGGCAGCTGGCGGAAGTGGATTCCTTGCCGCTTTCGTCGCGGGTATGCTCGTCGCGGCGAGGGACGTGGAGCTCTGTGACTGCTTTCTCGAGTACGGCGAGGCGACGGCAGAGATGCTGCTGCTGCTGACGTTTGTCGCGCTCGGCACGACGCTCATATGGCAGGGACTTTTCTCGCTCGACTGGCGAGTAATTCTCTTTGCCGTGATTGCGCTCATTGCACGCCCCGTGGTCCTGTATCCGATGCTCAAAGGACTGAACCTGAACACGCGTGATCGCCGCCTCATCGCCGCATTCGGTCCGCGCGGACTGAGCTCGCTCCTTCTCGCTTTACTTCCTGTGTTCGCGGGGATACCGAACGCCGAGCAGATCTTCACGCTGGCTTCAGTGGTGGTGCTGCTGTCGGTAGTGGTGCACGGCGGCGGTACCGCGATTTTCCTGCGAAGTAGCGGATTGCTCAGCTCCCCTGGTCCTGCCGGGGTGCTCGCCCCGCTCAACCGCGCGGCAGCTGTGGCTGAGCCGGCGCCTGTTGCGCGATTGTCGGCAGCTGAGGAACCTGCGCCTCTCCGGATCACGATTGATGAAATGCGCGCGTTGCAGGCGAAGGGCGAGCCCATCGTTATCGTGGACGCCCGGTCGATCCGCACGTATGACGGCGATCCACTCGAGGCCGTTGGCGCCGTACGCCTGCACCCCGAGGATCCGGTGCGTGACGCGACGCAGAAGCGCCTGTCCCAGCGCGCGACGCTCGTCGTCTACTGTGCCTGACCCGATGAAGAGACGAGCGCCCGGGTGGCGCTCCAGCTGCAGAAAGCGGGATGGCCGCGCGCACGTGCGCTCGCGGGTGGATGGCGTGCTTGGCAGGAAGCCGGACTTCCGACCCAGCCGAAATCAGAACCAACACTGCCCTAATGCGGTCGCTGGATGTATCGCGAAAAAGCCGCCAAGCCGATGCCGGCGCTGAACCCGGCCCAGAGCATGAATCCGATCCCCCACCAGCCTTCAGACCGCTCGAGCGGTAGCATCAGAATGAGGCCCGCTA